>JBJOJC010000131.1:0-24495 GCA_046046825.1 Actinomycetota bacterium
GCGAAGGCACTTCGTCGTGGTGATGTTGGCGCAATTCAGGTTGGAATGCGTGCCGACCTTATCGACCTAAACGCACCAAGCGCGCTTCACCTGGCTTACCGTCCGGGCGTAAACCTAATCAACCAGACCTACACTTCAGAAACTTTCAAATAAAGGAAAACCATGAGCAAAGTAACCATCCAAACCTCAGGCCTAACCCGCGACGATTTGGTGAATGTGGCCAGAAACGGCGCCGAAGTTGTAATTGGCCAAGATGCTCTGGACGCCATGGCCAAAACCCGCGCTCACATTGAGGCGCTCGCCAAGGGCGATACTCCGGTTTATGGAATCTCAACCGGTTTCGGAGCACTTGCCAACCGTCACATTGCCCAGGACGACCGCGTTCAACTTCAGAAGTCGCTGATTCGCTCTCACGCCGCAGGCATGGGTCCCGCGGTTGAGACCGAAGTGGTTCGTGCTTTGATGTTGAACCGCCTGAAGACTCTTTGCTCTGGTCGCACCGGTGTTCGCCCAGTAGTTGCAGAAACCATGGCTGCGCTTCTAAACGCAGGCATCACCCCGGTTGTTCACGAGTACGGTTCGCTCGGTTGCTCGGGTGACTTAGCTCCCCTCGCTCACTGCGCCTTAGTTCTCATGGGCGAAGGCCGAGCAACCGATGCCAACGGAAATGAGCGCCCAGTTCCAGAACTACTCGCCGAAGCTGACATTACGCCGCTCGAATTACAAGAAAAAGAGGGTTTGGCCCTAATCAACGGTACCGACGGCATGCTAGGAATGTTGATCCTCGCCCTGCACGATCTTGAAAAGCTGGCTGACCACGCCGACATCATTGCCGCGATGAGCGTGGAAAGCCAGCTGGGAACCGACCAGGTATTCCGCCCAGAACTGCACGAGCCGCTAAGACCACACCCTGGCCAAACCACCTCGGCTGCGAACATGTTTGCGGCATTGAAGGACAGCGAGATTGTGGCCTCACATCGTCATGGTGATTCAAAGGTGCAAGATGCATACTCGCTACGCTGCGCCCCGCAGGTTACCGGAGGTCTTCGCGACACCATCACCTATGCAACTCTGGTGGCCGAGCGCGAGCTTGCCTCAGCAATCGACAACCCGGTCGTTCTAGAAAACGGTGAAGTCACCTCCAACGGAAACTTTCACGGTGCCCCGGTTGCCTATGTGCTCGATTTCCTAGCGATTCCGGCCACCGACCTCGGATCAATGAGTGAGCGTCGCACCGACCGAGCACTCGACAAGGCTCGTAATTCTGGCCTAGAGCCATTCCTTGCCGGTGATGCCGGAGTTGACTCCGGCCTGATGATTGCTCAATACACCCAGGCCGGTTTGGTTAGCGAAAACAAGCGCCTAGCGAACCCTGCCAGCGTAGACAGCATTCCCTCTTCGGCAATGCAGGAGGATCACGTTTCAATGGGTTGGCACGCCGGTCGCAAGCTTCGTAAGGTTGTTGAAAACCTACGACGAATTCTCGCAATTGAATACATCACAGCCGCTCGCGCGAGCGAGATGCGAGTTGGCCTAAAGCCGGCTCCGGTTACCGGTGCTTACATCGCCAAGCTTCGCGCAGCCGGTGTTCATGGTGTTGGCCCAGACCGCTTCCTAGCGCCAGAACTAGCCATCGCCGAAGAGGTTCTTCGCTAGGTAAACTTTTGGGATGCTCGCATTCCTCCCAGGTTTTCTAACCGGCCTGTCGCTAATCGTTGCAATCGGTGCTCAGAATGCGTTCGTAATTCGCCAGGGACTAACCCGCAAATTCGTGCTCATGACGGTTTTGTTTTGCATTGCCTCCGACGTGATTCTTATGGCCGCCGGTGTAGCCGGTCTCGGCGCGCTAATTCTTCAACTCAGTTGGCTACTCGAAGTGCTGCGTTGGTTCGGGGTGGTCTATCTTCTCTGGTTCGCTTATGGTTCGGTGAAGTCGGCGTTCAAAAATGACTCCCTGAAAACTAACGATGATCACTCACCAAGTCGCAAGCAGGTTTTGGCAACGCTCTTCGCTGTTACTTGGCTGAACCCTCACTGCTACCTCGACACCGTTATTTTGGTTGGCAGCATCGCGAACTCTTTCAAGGAGAACGCTTGGTTCTTTGGTGTTGGTGCGATGTCTGGCAGCGTGCTTTGGTTCTTCGCCATCGGTTTCGGAGCAAAGGCCGCATCAAGCATTATGTCGAAGCCGCTGTTCTGGAAAGTGCTCGACCTAGTGATTGCCGCCATCATGGCAACGATTGCCGGGCTACTTGCTTTCTACCGTTTCAACTGACCCGCGACGGTTTCCAGCGGCACCAGCCACAACGACCGATAGGCCGATGAAGAACAAGATTAGCCAATACATGTTCACCACAGAGCCCAAACCTTGAGCAACAAAACCTAAAAGCGGCGGACCAACCAGGAATGACGCGTAGCCAAAGGTGCTAACCGTTGCTACTTTGCGAGCCGGGTTCGGCTGTTCGCCAGCTGCCGATAGGAACAACGGGAATGCAAGGGCAACGCCAATGCCCCAAAAGGCTGAACCAAACCAAGCCATAGGAACACTGATCTTAGCGACGAGAATAAGTAGGCCAGCCAAGCCCAGGATGCCGGTGACTCTCAAGGTCATCGCCTTACCGAACCGGTCAACCAGCCCACCACCGAAGAAACGAACCACGGTCATGGCGGCGATAAGGATCGCGTAGGCGATTCCAGCTGTTGCATGGTCTTGGCCGTAGTCGTCAACCAAACCCAGAGTTAGCCAGTCGTTGGAAGCCCCCTCAGCCAGAGTCATGCCGAAGATTCCGAGGCCGAGCAAAACGACTATTTTGCTAAATACCGGACCCGCGTTGCCAGCCTTTTCTTCCTCACTGTGCAGCCCATTGTCTTTTGGCAGGTGCTTGATGTTGAGCATCGGAAGAACGTAGGCCACAGCAATCAAAATGCCAAGCTGCCAAACAATGTCGAATTCGATTGCCGCCGCCAAAGTTCCCAAACCGGCTCCGGCGAGGGCGCCGATTGAAAACGCTGCGTGCATCTTTGGCATGGCAGCGCGTCCTAGTTTTTGCTCAATTGCCGAACCATCTACGTTGATCGATACATCGGTGACGCCAACACCCAAGCCGCTAATCAACCCAGCGATGGCGAAAATTAGTGGGCTATGGAAGGTTAGGGAAAGTAAATAGAACGATGAGCCAAACGCCCATAACGAGAGGCCCAGAATCGCTGCGGTGCGTGTGCCACGAATTGCTATGAACTTACCGACGAGCAACAAACCGGTTAGAGCACCAACCGAACCCGCAACCAGGAGGAGACCCAGTTCACCAACCGTAACCGAGAGGTTCTCGCGAACGAGTGGCAACCGCACCATCATGGAAGAACCGGCGAGACCAATAACCGAAAAGAACACCAAAATTGCTCGGTGCCAGCTTCGTAGGTTAACGGTCGCCAATGTAGTCATTCGTTCAGTTTACGCAGGGTAGATTTGCTTTGTGCAGAGGGTAACGGCTGAGCAATTAGCCAAGATTTTTGAGGAGCTTCCATCGGGAGTTCGAGTTGTGGCATCCGGAAATTTCGCCACACCAAAAGCCCTTTTGGAAATCGCAGACCAGCACATTTCGGAGTTCCGCCTGTTCATGCTGGGAGCCCAGCCCGGCATCCCAGACCGCGAAGGTGTGATTTTCGAATCTCCGTTTCTGGGCCCTGGAATGCGTCGAAGTGTTCGCCTAAATTACATTCCCTGTCGACTTTCACTAGTTCCCGTTTTGCTCCGAACTAACTTCGTGCCGAATGTGGTGCTCCTGCACGCGTCGATGATTCGAGGCGGCAAGGTCTCGCTCGGGGTAGAAGTAAACGTACTGCCCGCCGCCATTGAGTCGGCTAAGAAAAACGGTGGCATCGTGGTGGTTCAGTCAAATCCGCAGATGCCCTATACCTTCGGCGATGCTGAAATCTCTCTAGACGACATTGACTACCTAATTGAAGTTGATGAACACCTAACCGAAGCACCAAACATTTCACTCACTGAAACTTCCCTTGAGATCGGTTCCCAAATTGCAAGCCGTGTTGCCAATGGATCAACTCTGCAACTGGGCATAGGCGGCATCCCAAACGCTGTGATTGCATCGATGCAAAAACACCAGGGTCTTCGCATCTACACCGAAATGTTTAGTGATGGTGTGCTTGGCCTCGCTAGGTCCAATGCGGTAGATCCCGAGTCCACCCTCACCGCGTCGTTCCTATTCGGATCTCGCGAACTTTATGACTGGGTCAACCTAAACGAACGCGTGGTGATGCGCCGAACCGAAATTACCAACGATCCTGGGCTTATTGCCAAACAGCCACAGATGACCAGCATCAACGCAGCACTTCAGGTTGACCTGTTCGACCAAGCTAACGCTTCCTACGTCAACGGCCAGCCCTATTCGGGATTCGGTGGTTCCACCGACTTCATCGTTGGAGCTCTTCATGCCAAGGGCGGAACTTCGTTCATGGCTCTGCCATCGTGGCATGGCAAGAGTGGCAACTCCAACATTGTTTCCAGACTCAGCGAAGCCGCCACGAGTTTTCAACACAGCTTCGTGGTCACCGAGCAGGGAGTGGCGGAATGCTTTGGAAGAACCGCTGGTGAGCAGGCGACCAATCTCATCGGGCGGGCAGCACACCCCGATGCGCGTGAATTCCTGCGGGAGGCTGCTACCGCTAGCGGCCTACTTGGCTAGCTGAGGATTTGGCTTTAGAAGCAGAACTGTGACGCTAGCCACGACGCAGAGAACCGCGGCAGTAATCCAAGCGATGTAGTAGTCACCTTGAATTTCGCGAACCACACCGGCGAAGTAGGCGGCAATGGCAGCGCCAACCATGTGGCTCGCGAAAACCCACCCATAAATTACTGGTGAGTTAGTGATCCCAAAGTATCTTCTACAGAGCTCAACGGTCGGAGGCACTGTCGCTATCCAGTCGAGCCCATAGAACACGATGAAGAATAATAGCGGCGGCTCCACATCTGGTCCCAGCACAAACGGAACTGTGAACAGGGCCACCCCACGCAAACCATAGTAAATCACTAGAAGTATTACGGGGTTCACCCTGTCGGTGAGCCAGCCGGACGCGATGGTGCCAATGAAATCGAAGATACCAACAACTGCGAGAAGACCGGCAGCCAGAGTTGTTGGCATTCCATGGTCATGTGCGGCAGGAATGAAATGAGCGCCGATTAGTCCGTTTGTGGTCCAGCCACAAACGAAAAAGGTGCCTGCCAAAACCCAAAAGGGCGTTCGCTTAGCAGCGGCGAACAGAACCGCTAGGTTTCCTCGAACTGTAATCGCCGGCTTGGCATCCTCTACAATCTGTTCGGTGGCGCCAACTGGGAATGCATTCACATCCCTTGGGTGCTCCCGGTAGGTAAACCAGAAGATAGGAATTATTGCCAGGGCAAAAATAGCGACCACTAGGGTGCCCTCACGCCAACCGACGTTTTCGGCGAGATTTGTAATCAACGGAAGGAAAACCAGTTGTCCGGTTGCGTATGCTGCCGAGAAAATTCCAGTAACTAAGCCACGGTGACTGTGGAACCATCGGTTTGCAACCATGGAAGCAAATACCAGTGCGAGACAACCGGTTCCGAAACCAACGAAAATGCCCCAGTAGAGAAAAAGTTGCCATGCCTCGGTCATCCATGCTGTCATGCCCGAACCAGTGGAAACCAGAACTAGTGCAAAAACCACGACCCTCCGAACCCCGAAGCGTTGCATTAGGGTAGCTGCGAACGGAGCGGTCAGGCCATAGAAAAGAAGATTCAAAGACAAGGCGGCCGAGGTGAGTGAACGCGTCCAGTGGAATTCCATTTCCAACGGCATAAGTAGAGGAGAGGTTGTTGAACGGAAAGCCGCCGCTGCGATGAGAGTTAGAAAGGTTACGGTGGCAATTATCCAACCGCGATGAAGACGCATCAGGCCTTAGGTCCTTCTTGAATCGCCTTCTCATAAATGGCAATCATTTTGGCCGTGATCTGACTTTGCAGAACAGACCAGTCTCCGGTGTCTAGGGCTCGCTTGGCGTTGCCACTGCGAATGTCTTTGGCGGCCCGGGTCATCGCTCTTGCCATGTCGTCGACGCTTGGTGTCTTCGAAAGCCATACGTTTGCCTCGGGAAGTTCTGCGGCGATTTTTGGGTCGGCTACCAGCACCGGGGTGCCAACGGCAATCGACTCGTAAACGGTCATGCCCTGCGTCTCAAAACCAACCGAACTCTGTGCGACTAGATCGGCCTGAGCGAATCGGGCGACCAGGTCTCGGTGTGGCAGGCGTCCGTGGAAAGTCACTTTGTCGTGAAGCCCGAGCTGAACCAACACCAGCCTCACCTTGGCTTCGAGTTGACCAGAGCCATAGATGTTTAGGTGAACATTATTTAGATCCGCGGTGTGGAAGGCTCCGATAAATTCGGTCACACGCTTTTCGCTGCTAAGGCGACCGGCCCAAACAAAATCTAGTTCGCGATTTTTATCCTCGTGAACGACCGGTCGAATGCCCTCGACCACGTCATCGTCGACGCCATTAGGAAAGACCAAGGCATTTTCAACAACCTTGTGCTTCACGAGCTCTTTGGCGAAGTGGCCCGATGGGGAGGTCACATAGTTCGCGTGGCGGCTGATCTGTTCTTTGAAAGCCCAGATGTCTTTGGTGTTCTTTGGCGATTCGTGGTCGAGCATAGAAGCGGCCCACGCGTTCATAACTTGAGCCACACGGTGGGTCAGTGTTTTGCCGAAGGTGTGGGAAATACCAACGTCGAGGTTGGTGTGAACGGTTTGAACTAGAGGGAGTCCGTGGTCTTTCGCCCACGCGGCTCCAAGGATGGCTCCCCACATGTCGGCCTGAACGTGAACGATGTCAACCGGTAGGGCCATCTTCGCGAGCTTGCGTTGAACGGTTCGATAAGCAAGTTTCAGTGAAGGCTCAATTGAGTATGCGCCGGTCGGTGGAACTGGTAGTGCCGGCACTTCGATCATTCCCTCGAGCCTGCGGTTTCTTCGGAAACGGCGACTCACCACCATGGTCACGGTGTGACCAGAACGCTCCAAAAACTTCTTTTGAAGCATGAGGCTGGTCTGAACACCACCGAGTGAGTCGGGGTGGTGATCGGCGAAGAAGAGAATGTGCATCAGGTCAAATTTACCGCCTTATGAGATTAAGCGGTATGTATGCTCCGGCGCAGTTCTAGAGAGTGTACTTTCCGCCCTTTGAGAGAAGTTCCTCGTAGATAGCAACGGTTCGCTTGGTCAGGCCGCTTTGAAGCAAGAGTTCATCTCCGATCAACAGGTTTCCGCGGTTATCACCGGCACGAATGTCGGCCACAGCTTTATTGAGAGCTTTGGCTAGTGCCTCAACTGAATCATCCTCAACAATCCAGTGAGCTCCAGGCTCGAACTCCTCGGCGATGTTTTTGTCGCAGAGGATGCTCGGGGTGCCAACCGCAGCGGCTTCGAAAACTGTCATTCCCTGGGTCTCGAAACCAACGGAAGTTTGAACCAGTGCATCGGCTTTGGCGAAGTGAGCCAGCATGCGGGCATGCGGTGCCATACCGTGAAGTAGAACCTGTTTCTCAAGTCCGTAGTCCTTGATTAGCTCTTCAGCTTTCTTCCAGAGCGGTCCACGACCGTAAACATCGACCACTACTTTTTCGAGTTTGGCCAGATTCACCGCCTCGATGAATTCGAGTAGTCGTTTCTCGTGCTGGAAGCGGCCAGCCCAAACCAGGTGAATCTTCTTATCGCTGTGGCTTGGTTCGTCCTTAATGCTGGCTAGGGTCGATTCGATTCGTTCGTCGTCTACGCCGTTGTGCATGACTCTAAGTTCTGAGGTCACGCCGTTGGCCTTTAGGTCTCGCCCGAAGTGACCGGATGGAACCAGAACCACGTCGACTTGGTTGGTGATCAGTTGAATGTAGCGCCAGGCGTCGGTGGTTGTGTCGCGCAGCGAGAGCCTGAGGTGCTTCAAGAATTCACGACTGAGCAACCAGAACAAAAACTTCGACGGATATTTGCCAATAACTTCTTGAGTTCCAGCCGCCAGATTGAAGTGGCTGGTCATAACTACCGGCAGGTGGTTGCGTTGAGCGAAGCCGATGCCGATGATCGCGCCCCACATGTCGGCTTGCACATGAACCAGGTCGAATTTATCGACTCGACGTCTCTGGCTGCGGTCGAGACGCTTTCTGGAACGGCGAGCGTTGGCAACGAAAGAGTATTCCCAGTTATAGGTCAGCGGCCAAGATGGCAGGGTGAAAAACCCGCGCTCGATTAGGCGCTTTCCCGATGATGGCGTTACGAAAGTTACTTTGTGCCCCAGTTTTTCAAGGTACTTTCGTTGCAGCATCGCCGATGTTTGAATTCCCCCGAGCGACCTTGGATGTTGGTCCAAGAACATAGCTATGTGCATCCATCCAGCCTACCGCCGGAACCTTATCGGTTTCTGCGAGAATAGAAGCATGACTGTACACACTCACGTAGCGACCCTGCACACCAACCACGGCGCAATTAAAATCAATCTTTTTGGCAACGAAGCCCCAGTAACTGTGGCTAACTTTGTTGACCTAGCCAACGGCACCAAGACCGGTAAGCCTTTCTATAACGGTGTTATTTTTCACCGCATCATCGACGGCTTCATGATCCAGGGTGGCGACCCAACCGGCACCGGCCGTGGCGGACCAGGCTACGACTTCAACGACGAGCCACACAACGACCTTCACTACGACACCCCTTACAAGCTAGCCATGGCTAACGCTGGTAAGAAGTTCGACGGCTCTGGAACCAACGGTTCACAGTTCTTCATTACCGTTGTTCCAACCGAGTTCCTTTGGGGTAAGCACACCATCTTCGGTGAGGTTGCCGACGAGGTTAGCAAGAAGGTTGTCGACGCCATTGCGCAGGTTGCAACCGACCGCGATGACCGACCACTAGATGACGTAGAGATCATCTCGATCGACATCGAAGCCGCCTAATCTAAATGAATTCGTTCATGGGTCAGGGTCGAGTCACCAAGATCCTGATTGGAATCAACCTTCTGGTTTTTCTAGCCCAGCTAACCTCGGGCGGTAACGTTACGTCGCTTCTGGCGCTACAGCCGTCGTTGGTTTTCTGGGAGCCATGGACCATCGTTACCTCCGGTTTCGCGCACGCCGATTGGCTGCACCTGCTGCTCAACATGTATTCGCTCTGGCTCTTCGGCGAGGCTATCGAGAGCTACATCGGAGCAAAGCGTTTCCTCTGGCTCTACCTGTTGTCGATTATCGGCGGCTCGTTAGCTTTCATCTTCTTTGAAGGTGGCGGAAGCTGGGTTGTTGGAGCTTCTGGCGGAGTATTTGGTTTGATGGGTGCTTACTTCATCATTATTCGTGCCATGGGTATGCGCTCATCGCAAATGCTGGTGCTGATTGGTATCAACGTTTTCTTGGGCTTCACCAATCCTGGTGTGGCAATTTCGGCACACATTGGCGGACTTGTCGCGGGCGCAGGAATCGCCTGGTACTTCACGATGCGTAAGCGTTAATTACTTCCAGCGAGTAGACATGCCAAAGCCAATCATGGCTAGGCCGAAGCCGATGAGCAAGTTCCAGCTACCTAGGTTTAGGGCAGGAAGGCTCGTGGCAAATACGCTACCCAGAGGCAGGTACTGGTTTGAGATGTAGAAAGTCAGGATCCAGATTAGGCCGAGGATCATGAAGCCGAACATAACAACCTTGAACCAGGTTGGGTTCGGAAGGTCTTCGCGGTTCACTTTGGCAGGCTTAGGTGCGCGAACCTTTTTGGCTTTTAATGGTGCTTCGTTCTTTTCAGACATTCCTCAATTCTATTGGCAGAAGTAGGCTTAACTTCAAATGACAAAAATCTTGGTTTTAGACAACTACGACAGCTTCGTTTACACGCTGAACGGATACCTGCAGCAACTTGGTGCCACCACCGAGGTGCTGCGCAACGACGTGGTGTCTGAAGACGAGCTACCAGCGCTACTAGCCAACTATGACGCGGTTTTGCTCTCGCCAGGGCCGGGCACTCCTGCAGAGGCTGGGCTCTCAATTCCAGTGGTCAAGTATGCTCTCGAGCACGAACTTCCGATCTTTGGTGTTTGCCTAGGGCATCAGGCAATTGGTGAGGCGATGGGCGCAACCGTTCGCCAAGCCGACGAACTGATGCATGGCAAGACGTCGCTGGTTGACCACGACGATTCACTAATCTTCGAAGGTCTGAACCACCCGTTCACAGCGACTCGTTACCACTCGTTGGCAATAGTTCGCGAAACTCTGCCTAGCGATCTTCTGGTTACCGCAGAAACCATTGTTAGCGAAACCAGTGCCGGTGGAGTAATCATGGGTGTTCGACACGAGTCGAAGCCGATTTACGGAGTGCAGTTCCACCCGGAGAGCGTGCTTACCGAGGGCGGCTACCGCATGCTCGGAAACTGGCTGGAGTCGATTGGCTTAAGCGGCGCTGCAACTCGAGCTAAGTCGCTTAGCCCGCTTATTTCCTAGCCGTTACAGGCAACAAATAAAGTAATGGTCGAGTGCTGCTTGGCAGGCCCTGGGGCAATCGACTGACTCAGTACCAGCTGTCCCTGAGGTGGGTTGTTCGTGCAACCGGCCTCATTGGTGCCAATCAATACCTTCAGCCCCACACTTGCTCCCGATAGCTGGGTAGAAGCCTGGTTCACGTTCATGCTGGTTACGTCTGGAACTTCAACCTTGCCGTTGGAAATGATTAGGTCAACTGCCGAACCACTGGTTGTGTAAGTTCCGGTTTCCGGGCTGGTCTGAATAACCTTGCCGAGAAGTGCCGATGGGCTGGTGCTCTGAGTGATGGTTCCGAGAATCAAACCGACCGCGGTAAGAGCATCCTTAGCCTCTTGCTCGGTTTTGCCAAGTAGAGATGGAACCGCAACCTCAGCGGCGCCGGTTGAGTAGGTAACCGTGATCTCGGTTTCCTTAGGAACCGATGAACCTGCTGGAGGGTCGGTGCTAATGATGGTGTCGGCTGGAACTGTATCGCTAGGAACACCCTTCTCAACCACGCTTAGACCAAGCTCGGTGAGTTTCGCGGCTCCATCTTCAAAAAGCTGTCCGGTGACATCAACCACGGAAACGTTTTGGTTGGCTGGAAGATTCACGTTGAACTTGCCAAAGGCGAGCACGAAGACCAACATTCCAACCGCAAAGACAACTAGACCTGAACCAACACCCCAGGCAAGCCCAGCAAGCTTCTTACCCTTTTCGGTTCGTTCTGCCTTTACCGTGGTGTCAACGATCTCTGGCTCGAATTCAACACCCAGAGTCTTGAACGGATTGGTGTTCACCGAAGGAGTTTCTGCGGTAACTACTGGCTCGACTTTAGGCTCTTCAACAAAGCCTCCAAGCAATTCCTCAAACGGATCAAGTTCAGGGGTTACTAAAACCTCGGTTGGGGCTGCCTCAACAACAGCTTCCTCAGGGATGCCATCGAGCAGCTCGGTAAATGAAATCGGTGCGGCTGGTTCCCCATTGGCCGGAGCCAGGGCAGCAGAAAGTAGGTGCTCGCGGAACTGCTCGGCACTCTGGTAGCGCTCATTACGATCTTTTGCCAGCGAGTGCATAACAACTTCGTCGATGGCGGCAGAAATCTCTGAGTTGTGTGCCGAAGGTGGAGTAACCGATTCGCTAACGTGCTGGTATGCCACCGAAACAGCGGTTTCCCCAACAAATGGCGGACGGCCGGCGAGCATTTCGTAAAGAAGTACGCCGGTTGAATAGAGGTCGGTTCTTGCGTCGACGCTTTCGCCGCGAGCCTGCTCTGGGGAGAAGTACTGAGCGGTGCCAACGATTCCTTGGGTGTGGCTCTGGGTTGCCGACGAGTCGCTCATTGCACGTGCAATACCGAAGTCCATGACCTTAACCACACCGGCGTCGGTGATCATAACGTTGGCCGACTTGATGTCGCGGTGAATGATTCCAGCTCGGTGTGAGAACTCGAGTGCGGTAAGAATTCCTTCGGTGAAACCAATCGACTCGGCGATGCTGAGCTTGCGTGCATGCATTAGGTCGCGAAGAACAGTGCCCTTTACGTATTCCATGATGATGTACGGGGTTCGACGAGGATTGCCGTTGCCATCGATGCTCTGTTCTTCGCCGGTGTCGTAGACGCGAACGATGGTCGGGTGAGTCATCCGTGCGGAGTTCTGAGCTTCCTGACGGAACTTCACTTCGAAGGAAGGATCGGCGACTAGGTCGGCTTTCAGGATCTTGATCGCAATCTTTCGACCCAAACGAGTGTCGATACCTTCATAAACGTCGGCCATTCCCCCGCGACCAATCAGGTCGCCAACTTCGTAGCGATCTGCGATCATGCGCTTTTGTTCAGACAAGCTTTTTCTCCATTTGCTCTTCTAGCCCAAGTCTAGTTTTTAGGTCAGTTAGTAGGTGCGGTTTGCGTGGTGTCTTCGATGTAAAAGGTCAGGTTGACTGTGGTTCCAACTGGCAGTGAACCCAACGGAGTCGCTTCGTAAACCGTGTTGATTCGTGGGTCGCCAGTGGGGAGGGCAGTGCCTTCAATTCTCAACACCTTTAGGCCCTTGCCAATCAGCAGCGTCTCTACAACGTCGACGTTTTGATCCATCACATCCGAGGCGAAAACCGTGGCGGTGCTTGGGGTAGTTGGCGTCTCGGTTGGTGTGGGAGTCGGGGTAACCGTTGGTGTTTCGGTTGGAGTCGGGGTTGGTGTTGGAGTTGGGGTTGGCTGGGTAAGGATTGCAATCAAAACACCGACTGTGGTTAACACCACAACGGCAATAACCGAAACCCAAGGCCATACTGCCGATTGCTTCGGAGTCTCCACGGTGTTGATGATTGTGGTGGTTTGTGGAAGGGGCTTTACTGTTTCGATCACTCGAGTGTTGAATTGTCCAACCGGAGCTTTTCCACTCAGCTTTTCCGCGCGTTGTGCTAGTTCGAGAGCAGTGGCCGGACGCATGGCCGCCTTCTTGGCGAGGCAGTCCATGATCAGTTCACTGACCGCGGGATCAATGCTTTCCGGCAGCGCCGGAGGAACATCGCGAATCTGTGACATCGCGATCATCATCTGGTTGTCGCCGGTAAATGGTCGCTTTCCAGCAAGAGCTTCGTAGGCAACAATTCCGAGCGAATAGATGTCGGTGGAAGGGGTCGCCGGTTTTCCGGTGGCCTGCTCTGGTGCCAGGTATTGAACTGTTCCCATCACCTGTCCGGTTGCGGTGAGTGAAACCTGGTCGGCGACTCTGGCGATTCCGAAGTCGGTGATTTTTACGTGACCGTCGGGGGTGATGAGCAAGTTCCCAGGCTTAACGTCGCGGTGAACGAGACCCTCCTGGTGGGCTGCGTAAAGGGCGCGCGCGGTTTGAGCAACAATGTCGAGAACCTCGGCGGCAGGAAGGAACTTCCGGTCCTCCAGTACCTTGGCCAAAGAATCGCCAGGAACCAGCTCCATAACCAGAAACGCACTTCCCGAGTCTTCCCCGTAGTCGTAAACGTTGGCAATACCTTCGTGATTCACTCGGGCCGCGTGCTTGGCCTCGGTTCTAAAGCGTTCTAGGAAGCCAGGGTCGCCCATGTATTCCGGCTTGAGAATCTTGATCGCAACGTCACGCAAGATGATCGGGTCGTGGGCTTTCCAGACCTCACCCATGCCGCCAATTGCGATGCGACTAATCAGGCGATAGCGGTCGCCGTAGAGTTGGCCCTCTTCTGGCTTCATCGGGTCAACACCGCCTTGATAACCTTGCGGGCAACGGGCGCTGCCAAAACATTTCCGCTTCCACCCTGGCCCATGCCACCGCCATCGGCAATCATTACCACCACAGCGACCTGTGGTTTTTCTGCAGGCGCAAAACCGGCAAACCACAACGTGTAAGGCGCGTTTTTGCCGTTCTGAGCTGTGCCAGTCTTTCCAGCAACAACGGTTCCCGAAACGGCACCGTTCGAACTAACACCACTGGCCACCGCGGCAATCATCATCTTTTTGAGGCCTTCGGCGGTTGCCTTCGAAATTGGAGTACCAAATTCGCTCGGGGTGGTTTGGCTGAGCAACGCAAGGTTTGAAGACTGAACGTTCTCGATGAGATTAGGGTTCATCTCTTTACCGCCGTTGGCGATGGCCGCGGTAATCATTGCCATTTGCAGCGGGGTCACACGAACGTCGAACTGACCAAACGAAGAGAGCGCGGTTTGGGCGTCGTCCATGTTTTCCGGGTAGGTGCTGGCAGTAGCCACGGTTGGAATGCGAACTGTTTGACCGAAACCAAACGCCTTGGCCATGTTGCGAATCTTTTCTTGTCCAAGAGCCACACCCAACTCAGCAAAAGCGATGTTGCAAGAAAGGCGCATGGCGTTTAGGAGAGTGACCGTTGGCTTACCGCCGCAATTGCTGTTGCCAGCGTTACTAATTTTGGTGGTGGTGCCAGGCAGGGTGTAGGTTCGCGGGTTCGGGAGTTCAGAGTCAACCGTGTATTCCCCGCTCTGAAGCGCAGCCGCGGCCACAACTAGCTTGAATACCGAACCAGGAGTGTAAAGCGAACCACCGATCGCCTTATTGATTAATGGATCACCGGCAGCGCCAAGCAGCTGCGTGTAATTGCTTTGCGCCTTTGAACCACTGTGAACACTCAACTTGTTGGCGTTGAATCCAGGGGTAGAAACCATGGCCAAGATATTTCCAGTCGAAGGCTCAATCGCCACCACCGCGCCGGTCTTATTGCCCAATGCGTCGTAGGCAACCTTCTGAATCTTCGGGTCAATGGTTAGCTCAATCGAAGCTCCGCTTACCGGGTTTCCCGAGAACAGCGAGTTCAACTGCTCGAAGAACTGAGCACTGTTCTTGCCGCTCAGGTAGTCGTTAGCCGAAGACTCAAGCCCGGTCGCTCCCTGGTAGTAGCTGTAGAAACCGGTGATCGACGAATAGATGTTGCTCGAATACTCGCGGTTGTAGTGGAAGGCGTCGGCTGCCAGAGTTGACTCGGCGATTGGCTGTGAGTCGACTAGCAGTGCGCCACGTTTGGTTTGATAGCCGTCATAAATGGCTCTCACATTGCGAGGGTCACTGGCTAGCGAGTTCGCCGAGAGAACCTGCAGGTTAGTTGAAGAAATGAACAACGCCAGGAACATTGCGGTAACAATCAAGCTGACTCTTCTTAGCTCGCGGTTCATGGCACATCCTTT
Organism: Actinomycetota bacterium; assembly: GCA_046046825.1. Taxonomy (GTDB): domain Bacteria; phylum Actinomycetota; class Actinomycetes; order Actinomycetales; family Microbacteriaceae; genus Rhodoluna. Next base: position 15,193 of record JBJOJC010000131.1, read on the forward strand.
CGGATGGTGTCAGAGATGCGCATCAGTAGCGCAATGATGATCCAGTTGGCAACCAGCGACGAACCACCGGCAGCCAAGAACGGAGTGGTCAAGCCAGTAAGCGGAACGATTCTGGTTACGCCTCCGATAACGATGAAACACTGCAGTGCGAAGGCGAAGGAAAGGCCGGTAGCCAAAAGTTTGCTGAATTCATCGTTGTGGTTGAAGCCAATGCGAAGACCACGAGACACCAGCAAAATGTAAAGCGTAAAAACGGCGAAGATTCCCGCGAGACCTAATTCTTCACCAAGCGAGGCCACGATGAAGTCGCTCTCAGCGAGTGGCACCAACTGTGGCACTCCACCGCCAAGCCCGGTACCGAGTAGGCCGCCGTGGGCGAAACCAAACAAGCCTTGCACCAACTGATAACTTCCGCCGATGGCGTCATAGTTTCCCTGATCAAACGGGTTTAGCCACGCGTCGAAACGCTTGATCACGTAGTCGATGGTTCGTGAAGCAACTAGTGCGCCCGAAATAAACATTCCGAGACCAACCACGGTGTAAATAGCTCTACCGGTGGCGGTGTAAATCATCACCAAGAACAGGCCGAAGAACAAAAGTGATGTTCCAAGGTCGTGCTGAACCACCAAAACCAACAAACTGATTAGCCAAAGAGCCAAAATCGGACCGAGTTCTCGTGCCTTCGGAATCTGAATTCCGAGAACCGTGCGTCCGGTCATTGCCAGCGAATCTTTTCTCTGTACCAGGTAACCGGCGAAGAAAATCGATAGAGCGATTTTGGCAAGTTCGCCAGGTTGGAAGGTCAGCCCGCCGATCGATAGCCACAGGCTGGCACCGTTAATGGTTTTACCGATGAATGGCAGCATCGGAGCCAGAAGCAATCCCAGACCAACGACGCCACTGATGAAAACGTAACGGCGAAGTAGCAGGTGACTTGGAACATATATGATGACCGCGGCCGCCAAAACCATCGCAACCAAAGTCCAGATGACTTGCTTCTCCGCGAACAGCTCGGTTTGCTTATTGGCAATCGCCGCAATGTCTAGACGGTAGATTTCGGCTAGGCCCAAACCGTTGAGAGCAACGGCAATAGGCAGAATTAGCGGATCGGCATTGTGTGCCCTAAGCCGAAGCACCAGATGCAAGATTAAACTTCCAACGGCGAGGGGCGCCCAGTAGAACCAGAAGTCATCGGTCACTTTTTGCATGGTGTTCAGCTGAACTTGAACAATTTCAAAGGCGTTTAGCCCAATCGCGAACAGCAGCAGAGTTAGTTCTGCGTTGCGGTTTCGTGGAACCACCCGCACGATTTTTGAGATTCGCTCGGTAACCGTATTACTCAACCGTCACCGACGCTTTCAGGCGGTCGATGATGCGATAGGCGTCGGCGATGTCGGTGGCGTAGATCGACTTCGAAACCAATTCCTGCTGGTATTCAGGAAGTGTCGCAACCGAGAGTTGGGTGGTTTGGTAAAGCGAAGAGAACTTGAATCCGAGCAACTCTTCGCGGATTCCCTTGTAGATGGAAACCTGACCATCGGAGTTCGCCACATAAAACTTGGTTTGCGTGTAGCTGTATCCGAACCATCCAGCCAAAACGACTAGCGCGGTAATGCTGAAGACCATAGCAATTTGGCGAAGCTTGCGGAACCGAACCTTGCGTTCGGTTTCGTTGATGATGCGGGTGAAGTCTTCACCAGACTCCGAAATGAACTGTCGGTCCTGGCTGTCCTTGCCTTTCGACTTTGGTTTGACATCTTGGATCACCACGTCGTTTACTGCTGACCCGAAGAATTTAGCCGAGCGTTCAATCACGCTTCCAAGTTCGGACGGAACCGTGTCGACGACAACCACGGTGACGTTGTCGGGAGCCCCAGCTTCGAGTGCCTCACCGATCAAAACATCGACGACTTCTTCCGGAGTTTGCTCGCTCGAAAGATTCATGTGAATAATCGCGTCGGAGACGTATCCGTTGAGGCCGTCGGAGCACATCATCCAGCGGTCGCCAGGCTTGGTTACTAAAACCTTGAAGTCGAGTTGTGGAGGTTCGTTGGAATCACCGATCACTCGAAGCAAAACGTTGCGACGAGGGTGAACCAGAGCCTCGGCTTCCGTGATTCGACCCATTTCAACCAGGCGTTGAACGAAGGTGTGGTCGGTGGTCACCTGAACGGTCTCGCCATCGCGGCAAAGATAGATTCTCGAGTCGCCGATGTGGGCAACCACTGCTTTGTCTTCCACGAAGACCACACCGGAGAACGTGGTTCCCATGCCTGCAAGGTGGGCGTGCTTGGCAACAGTTTCGGTTAGAAGTTGGTTGGTTTCAAGAATGCGTGCTAAAACCGAGGCCCCAGCGTCATCGGCGGTTGCGTACTCGGCGTCCATTTGGGCCATGCGCTGAGCGGTGATAGCCGAAGCGATGTCACCGCCGGCGTGGCCTCCCATGCCGTCGGCGACGAAAAACATGCGATACCCGGAGTAACCGGAGTCTTGGTTGGATGATCGAACTTTACCGATGTTGGAATCGGCGGCACTGATTAGTGCGATGCTCATTACGCCCTCAACTCGAAGACCGTTTTACCGACCTTCACCGGGGTGTTTAGTTTCACAACAGCTGGAATACCAACGCGAACTCCAGCTAGGAAAGTTCCGTTGGTCGAGTTCAGGTCTTGAATCAACCATTCGTCGTTGATAAGAACTAGCTTGGCATGCTGAGTCGACGCGTATTCGTCGGTGATGATTAGGTCACTGTTAACTGCGCGCCCGATGTGAAGCTCTCGTCCGGTTAGGGCAATCGCCTTGCCCATGTTTTCACCCTCGGTGATCACCAACTTGGTAGCGGTGCGACTGCTTGGTTCGTTTGATTCCTGAAGTACTCGTACCGGTCCGGTTGGTGGGTTAGGGACAGAAGCCTGTGATACGACCTGAGGAGCGGAACCGCTGGCAGCTTTGGAGGCAACTCTCTGACCGAAAAGGTCGGCCCGAATCACCGAGATAATACTGAAGACGAAAATCCATAGAACCGCCACCAAACCGATGCGGAGTAGGAACAGAGCTAATTCACTCAATTGTTCACCGCCTTGGCAACCAGCTTGAAAACGAATGACTTGTTTCCAGCTTTGATTACAGAGTCAACCGGCAGGGCTTGTTCGGAAATCTTGACCCCACCAACAAAAGTTCCGTTGGTTGAACCGAGGTCGCGGATGCCAGCCTTTTTGCCGTCCCAGATAAGTTCGAAGTGTTTGCGACTCAAGCCGGTGTCATGGATTTGAACGTCGGCACTCTGATCGCGACCTACCGAGGTGCGCGACTTTTGAATTTCAAACACCAAACCGTCGGTAATTACCTCAAGTCGCGGTGACCATTCAACATCTGCAGGAGCAATATTTGGGCTGGATGCGGTTACGTAGACCTGTCCGATACCGAGGTTGGCTGACTCTGCAACCGTAATGGTCAGTGGGCCGGCGAACTGGTAACCCTGTTTGTTGGCGTGGGCCTGAGCCTGAGTGCGGAGTTCGGCATTCAAACGCTCAGCAATAAGTTTCATGCGCCCGTAATCGGCTGCCGACAGGGTTACGTCGAAGCGATTTGGAACGAGGATGCGGTCGCGGCTAACAATCGAGGCGTTGCCATCCATTTCGGATCTAATGGCAGAGCCAATTTCGATAGGTTGAAGCTCAGACTTGAAGGTCTTACTGAACGCGCCGGTTACAACCCGCTCAATGCCTTTCTCAAGTTTGTCTAGAAAGCCCAATGCTCTACCAATCCTTATTGAGCCTTAAGTTTAACCGCCACACTCGACACAAACGGCTTTCTGTGAGTTATCTGTGTGGAGTCTAGGAGCAACCTGAGATTGGGTGATTTTTAGAAATTGCTTTTCTAGTCTGATTCTTGTCAGCTACGAAAGGACAATGACAATGGATAAGAAGAAGTTCGCGAAGACCTCGCTAATTGCAGTTTCAGCAGTTGCACTAACCGGGTTGGCTTTTGCTACCCCATCGCTAGCAGCACCTCACAAGGCATCCGGAGTAACCTCATCGGTGCAGGCCAAGGGTCACGGCCAAGGCCACGGCATCGAAGCCGGCAAGAACAAGGGCAACAAAGGCACCAAGCCAGCCCAGGTAAGCCAAGACATCACCGTTACCGTGCCAGATGACGGTGGCGTTTACAAGCTAGTCATCACCGAATCGGCACCGGTTGCGGTTTCGGGAACCCCAGCTCCTACCACTCCAGCAGGTCTGCCTCCTAAAGAGCACACCCGCGTGGTTGCGGTTACCGGCACCGGTAGCGTAACCGTTTCAGTTCCAGGGCTACACCCAGGCGACTACACCGTTGAATTGGTGAAGGTCTCTTCAAGCCAGGGACTAACCGTTGCAGCTCCAGTTGCTGCAACTGCCGCAACAACCAACTAACAAACATCATTTCCTCCTAACCCTTGATGGCAAAGTGCCTCCCCGAAAAACTCGGGGAGGCACTTTGTTCTTAAAGTTTTGGTTGGTTAGCCAACCTGAGGAATTGCTTTGCCGCGGGTGTGATCCGGCTGGCAGGCGAGGCTCTCTGGCTTAGTCGCGCACTCGTCGCAGAGCAGAATTAGGTCTTTGCAGGAAAGGCTTGAGCAGTTGCGGAACTTCGAGGTTGCGCCACCGCAAGCTTCACACTCACCAATGGTCTTTGCCTTATCGGTGAAGTTGATGTTCATGCGGTCGTCGAAAACATAGAGCGAACCTTCCCAAAGGCTTTCATCGCCCTGAGATTCACCGTAGCGAACGATGCCACCCTCGATTTGGTAGACCTCTTTGAAGCCGCGCTTGATCATGATTGCCGAGAGCACTTCGCAGCGGATTCCACCGGTGCAATAGGTAACAATCGGCTTGTCTTTGATGGAATCGTATTTGCCGCTTTCGAGATCCTTGATGAAGTCGTGGCTGGTGTCGACATCTGGAACAATCGCGTTTTTGAACTTTCCAATTTTAGCTTCCCAGGCATTTCGTCCGTCGAAGAACAAAACTTCGTCGCCGCGCTCGGCAACCAGCTGGTCAACCTCTCGAGGCTTCAGGTGCTTGCCGCCACCAACAACGCCCTTGGCGTCGACTACCAGTTCGTCTGGGGCTCCGAAGGCCACCAGCTCATCGCGCACTCGAACCCGTAGGCGCGGGAAGTCTTCTCCTGTGCCGTCTGACCACTTGAAGTCAATCTTGCGAAAACCGGCGAATTCTTTGGTTTGCCGAACGTACTTTTTGAGAGCCGACATGTCGCCACCCAAGGTTCCATTGATGCCGTGCTTGGAAATTAGGATGCGCCCCTTGAGCCCGAGCGACTCGCAAAGGGTCTTTTGCCAAAGTTTGACCGCCTCCGGATCGCTGATTGGAGCGAATCCGTAGTAAAGAATAATCTTCTGTAGTTCCACGATAAGAATTGTAGTCTTCAAGAATGAGTATCAAACCCGGACTAGACCTTGCCAACTTCGATAAGAGTGTTAGACCACAGGATGACCTGTATCTTCACACCAACGGAAAGTGGATCCGGGAAACCGAAATCCCAGCAGATCGAGCCATTCACGGGTCATTCCACGTGCTTCGAGATGCCGCCGAAGAAGCGGTTCGCGACATCCTGCTTGAGGCAGCGGCAAACCCGCAGCCTGGGGTTAGCCAGCAGATTGGCGACCTATACAACTCGTTCCTAAACGAGCAGCTGGCTGATGAACTCGGGGTCGCTCCGATTGCGGGCGACCTTCAGCGTATTCGCGAAGCCAAGCACATCGAGGAACTGGTTCGTCTCATGGGCGAATTCTCCCGACAGGGCATCAGCGGCTTCTTCGGTCTATACATCGACAACGACCCAGGTAACCCTGAGCGATACCTGCCACACCTGGCGCAGAGCGGTTTGGGTCTTCCAGACGAGGCTTACTACCGTGAGGAGAAGCACCAGGAAATCCGCGACGCCTACGCGCCATACATTGCACAGATGTTTGAGCACGCCGGATTCGACTCGACTTCGGCTGCTGATGCAGCCCGCAAAATCGTTGAGTTTGAAACCGCGCTCGCGGCAACCCACTGGAATGTCGTTGATTCACGTGACGCCGAGAAGACCTACAACCTCTATGCGTTTAGCGCTCTTCAGGAGCTAACTCCAGGCATCGACTGGAACCAGTGGACCTACGGTTGCAATGTAAAGGCCGAAGCTCTGAACGAGGTTGTGCTGAGGATGCCTAGTTTCTTCGAGTCTCTGCCAAAGTTGTTCAACAATGAAAACCTAGAAGCGGTGAAGCTCTGGTTGCAGTGGGAGCTAATCAACTCAATGGCTCCATACCTATCCCACAATTTCGTAAACACACGCTTCGAGTTCTATGGGCGCAAGCTAACCGGTCAGCCGGAGATGCGCGCCCGATGGAAGCGTGCGGTTGGCTTGGTTGAAGGTTCACTTGGCGAAGCCGTCGGTGAAATCTACGTTGCCAAGCACTTCCCCCCGGCCGCCAAAGAGCAGATGGATGAGTTGGTGGGTTGGCTGGTTGAGGCCTACCGCCAGAGCATCAAGGGGCTTACCTGGATGACCGAGGCCACCAAGGAAAAGGCCCTGGTCAAGCTCGACAAGTTCACTCCGAAGATCGGTTACCCGACCAAGTGGAAAGACTACTCATCGCTGGTGATTCGAGAGGACGACCTGGTCGGAAACGTTCGACGAGCTTCAAGCTGGCAGACCGACAAGGAAATTGCGAAAATCGGTGCTCCGCTAGATCGCGAAGAGTGGTTCATGACTCCGCAGACCGTGAACGCCTATTACAACCCTGGTTTCAACGAAATCGTGTTCCCAGCGGCGATCCTGCAACCACCGTTCTTCTCTGCTGAATCCGACGCTGCCGTGAACTTCGGTGCCATCGGTGCCGTGATCGGCCACGAGATCGGCCACGGCTTCGACGATCAGGGTTCTAAGTACGACGGTGATGGCGCGTTGTCGTCATGGTGGACGAACGAAGACCGTGAGGCTTTCGAGAAACTAACCAAGGAACTGATTTATCAATACGACCAGCTTTCACCTGCTCAGCTTTCCGATGAGCACCGCGTAAACGGTGCATTTACCATTGGTGAGAACATCGGCGACCTCGGTGGTTTGGCTATCGCCTACAAGGCTTACTTCCTGTCACTGGGCGACGAGGAGTCACCAGTGATTGATGGTCTAACCGGAGCTCAGCGCTTATTCCTTTCGTGGGGTCAGGCTTGGCGAACCAAGGGCCGCGACGAGGTAATGATTCAGCGTTTGGCTACTGACCCGCACTCGCCAGACGAGTTCCGTTGCAATCAGATTGTTCGAAACATAAACGCCTTCTATGAGGCTTTTGATGTAACCGACACCGATAAGGCCTGGTTGGCTCCAGAGCAGCGAGTGAGTATCTGGTGAAGCTCTGGCTCAGAATGATCTGGGCTTTCACCGGTTGGCGTTTCAAATCTAAGTTGTCTTACGTTGACGTGGGCAAACGAAACTTCCGAGTTTGGCCAACCGACCTCGATGCATTTATGCACATGAACAACGGCGTCTATTTGTCGGTCATGGACCTCGGCCGCTTCGATCATTTACTTCGCTCCGGCCACTGGCCAACCTACAAAAAACTCAGGTGGTATCCGGTCGTGGTGGCGGTGAGCATCACCTATCGAAAGTCTCTAGAACTTTGGAAAACCTTCACGGTTGAGTCCAAGGTGGTTGGCTGGGATGACCAGGCGTTTTTTGTTGAGCAGCGTTTCACTCGAAACGGTGAGGTTTATACCAAGGCGATTGTGAAACTACGTTGGTTGCAAAACCCGCGAGGCATCGTGACCCCACAAGAGATCATCGACGCTGTCGGTGGTTGGCAAGGAGATGTTCCAAAGCTTCCGGCCTGGGTTGTTCGGTGGAATGCCGACACCGCTCTTCCCAAGGGCAAAGAGCCAGCGCCAAGCATCTGGGATTAGATAGAACCTCGAAGAACTTCGGCGAAACCTTCGGTGCCATCGATTCTGCCATCTTTGAAAACGAACAGAGCTTCCACACCGTCGACTTTTGAGATTCGGTTGAGCGAGTTTGGTCCTTCGGCAAAAGCTGCCGTAGCCCAAACATCTGCGGTAACCAGATCATTAGCCAGAACCGTTACCTGAACTAATTCACTTTCGGCCATCGTTCCTGAGCTCGGGTTCCAAATGTGTGAGCCACGCTCGGCACTGCCGCTGGTTGCTACCGCACGGAACTCGGTGTTCTGAAGGTTCACCACAGTTAGCACTCCGGCATCCTCTGAGGCGATGGTTACCGGCTTGGCTATGCCAACTTTCCAATCGTCAGCGTCGCTCAAGTTGTCGCTAAGCCAGATATCGCCACCGCTATTCAGACTGAAATCGCTGACTCCTGCAGATAGCAGTGCGTCGATTGCCTGCTGCGCTGCCCAGGTTTTTACTAAACCGGAAGGGTCAAAAGTTCGGTCGAGTGTGAATGGGCTAAAGAAACCGCCGGTTGCCTGCTCCCACTTTTCGCAGAGGTTCCAAACTGCGTCGACTGCCGGCGGGCAAAGTGCCACCGAAGTCTCACCCCTGGCCAGTTTGCTTAGCGGAGATTCAGGCTTGTAGAGCGAAAAGATTCGATCTGCTTCGTGAAGTTTTTCGCACGCCGTTTTGAGCGCCTCGTTTAGTTCAAATTCTGGAAGCGAACTTCGTCCTTGAAAAACGAATACCGTTCCCATGCATTCTTCGAGGTGTTCAAAAACTGGCATTACTTTATTTTCGAAAGAGCGGAGTCGAGAGATTGCTTGAAGGCATCGCTGGTGTACGTAGCCTGGCTCACATTTCCGATGTTGGAGCCGTTGGCGGCAAGCGCTGCCTCAACTAGCAACGGGAAAGCGGCATCGCGACCGCCGGTTGACTGCGCTTGAATCAGGTCGATTGCGGTGATTTTTCCGTTTTCCTTGGTCACCTTTACCTGCACCGGGCCGTAGCCAGACTCTATTGAGTCACCGGTTGCCGAACTAACACCGCCAACTGTGGTCGGGCCAGATACACCGGCTAACAGGGTCAGAGCGTTGGGGTTCAGCCAGAGATCGATTCCAACTGCGCCGAGTAAAGACAGCACGCTCAACACAATGGTTGAGGTGCGGTATCGACGTTTGCCTTCGATAGGTTTCTGGAACGTGTAGAGACTAGAACTTTCCAAGAGCACTCTCCAGGGCCTGCTTGTAGGCGTTGGTGGTAACCGTGGCACGGCTCACCTTGGTGAAGTTAGAACCGTTGGCCTGAATCGAGGCGTTCACCAGATAGCTCATGGTGCCATTAGGAACGCGAGTGTAGG
>JBJOJC010000132.1:0-6039 GCA_046046825.1 Actinomycetota bacterium
CCCTTGATGTCGAGGCCAAGAATCGCTTCAGCGTGAGTGCGGGCTTCTTCGGGAGACTTGGCTACCTTGACGCCGCCAGCCTTGCCACGGCCGCCAACCTTAACCTGAGCCTTAACAACTACAACGCCGCCAATCTTGGCAGCAGCCGCTTCGGCTTCTTCCGGGGTGTCGGCAATTTGGCCCTGAAGTACAGGAACGCCGTGGGCTTCAAACATGTCGCGTGCTTGGTATTCAAAAAGATCCAATGTGATTCCATTTCAATTTGATTTGGGTTCAAAAAGGCCCATAACCAAGCCTTCAACACCTTAAGTTTATAGCCCCTGAACCGAGAAAATTGCGGTTATCGACTAAACGCCGCCGCCGCCTCCGCCGCCTCCGCCGCCTCCGGAAGAGCCGCCTCCACCACTTCCGCTCTCGGAACTAACAGCAAGGCTCTGAGAAATAGCAGCGCTAAGCCCGGACGAGTTGAAACTAGCCAATGTAGTTATGGGGATTGCTGTGGTTTGGTTAGTCTCACTCGAGAAGGTCGCAAGCACCTTGCTCCACTGGTCCTCGAGGCCGAGCAGAACTGCCCAGGGCAGCACCTCTTCGTACAGATGGAGAATTTCTCCTTGACCTAGAGCACCAGACTTTCGCAAAGCACCTTTGGGTGATTGGAGGAACGCGAGTCGGTCTTTATCGGCCAATCGGATGTAATCACGGAGACCATCCAAGTGAACCTGAAGATCAATTCCCGCCTGAGTCGGGCGTCTTTTGGAAAGCAGAATTCCAAAGTGCAATGCGCTCGCCACAAGTGCTAACACAACTGCCAGCACTGTGAACCCTGCGTCCACAACTTCATCCAAGGACGCAGCTGCCCAAATCAGACCGATTGCCAATGCAAAAATACCGAGCCAACCAACCAGTGCAGTCTTTACTGCGAAATGTGAAAAGTAACCATGGGTCAGAGCCTGCTTAGCGGAGTCAAATGAGAACTCTTCGAAGATCTCAGAAATTCGAAGTGACTCAGGTTCGTCGACAATGCGTCCAAGTGTCACTGAATTGCGGCCTTCAGGTATGAGTTGATCCAGCAAACTCTTTAACTCTTCGTTCGCAGGCTTCTTGCCGGTTCGCTCAAGAATCCAGCCATCATCGTCGTGAGCGGCGATGGTTAGAGATCCCGAAACCACAGCCTGAATAAGCAGTGCGGCCTGCCAGCGTTTTCCCCCGATTACGCTGCCAACGACTCCCATCGAAGGGACCTCCGGACCGCTGTATTGCACAGTCACAAACTTGCGCATTCTGCGACCGCCGAGCACCACGATGCGATACCAAATAGCCCAAATCAGCATCGCCAGGATGGCAACCAGAAATACCCAGAACATCAGTAGTGCAATTGAGCCGGAGACCAGCGATATGTCGCCTGTGTTAATCAGCCCTTTCTTGAAAGGGAGGTTGATAGTTAGAGTCTCACCAGGGGAAAGTTCAGTGGCTGCAAAATCAACTGTGGTTCTCTCGAGCTGCTGCCCGAGGTTTTTACTTTCGCACGCTTGATTGGCACCCTGTGGACCGTAGTAGCAAGCGATTTCGTCGGTCTGCAAAACCTTCGCAAGCTCTGGCGTAATGACAACCCTGGCCGAGACACTGCCAAAGGGCTGCGCCCACCCGGTTCCGTTTACGTCCCAATAGAATTCGGCAGTTTCACCGAAGTCGGCCACCACCCATTTCTGAGTGTAAGAAATTACATAGGTCTGACGACCGTGAACAAACCGCTCATCGCTGGACTTTGAAACCACGTCGGCAAAGCCATCGTAGAGTTCCACCGTGTAGTCGCGTGGCTTTCCATTTTCATCGACCACCGAGTTGACTTCGGTACCCAGAGAGTGCGATTTATAGTCATCTGGAATCAGACGACGGATACCGCGGTTCTGATCCGATTCTGGAAAGACTGCCACCAGGGTTTCGGTGACCTTGAGCTGAGGAATGTTGTGTTCACCGAGCGAAAGTTCGTATTCGGCGTGCATCGATTCGAATTCAAAATCGTCAACGTCGGCATTAGCCGGCAACGGTGTTATGAAAAACGATGTCATAGCTAAAGCGAAGGCTGCGGCAGCTCGAAGCAATCTGTGTTTGCTCATGTCTAAAACCTAGACCCAAATCGGCCGTTAGAGCTTTTTGATTGGTGCAACTTTCACCAGCAGGCGTTTTTTTCCTGCCGCACCAAAATTGATTTCGGCGGTCTGACGCGGACCTTCACCGCTAACCGCAACAACCTTGCCACGACCGAAATCATCGTGTTCAATCGAGTCGCCTACTGCCAGCTGCAAACCTTCGTTGTTGCGCACCGAAGAGATTGCACCCTTCCATTCGGTTCGAGGCTTTACCTCTCGGTTTCCGAAACCTGAGGTGTCGGCGATTGATGGGCGGAACTGCTTTGGGGCACCGCCACGGTTGGCACCGCTTTCGCGCCAGGCGATTAGCTCATCGGGAACTTCTGAGAGGAAACGGCTTGGCAGCGCGGCATCGGTTTCGCCGAAGGTGCTGCGGCTGAGCGCAAGTGAAATGTGAAGGCGCTTTTTGGCTCGAGTAATGCCCACATAGAACAGTCGACGTTCTTCGGCGGTTCCACCAGGAACCATGAACGACATCTTGTGAGGAAGGAGTCCCTCTTCGATTCCCGTTAGAAACACAATGTCGTATTCCAAACCTTTGGCGGTGTGCAGTGTCATAAGCGAAACGGTTCCCGACTCGTCGTCGATGTCGTCGGCTGCTGCAACCAGGGCCACTTCGTTTAGGAAGTCTGGAAGCTTTCCTTCCGGGTTATTGCGCTGGAATTCTTTGGCTACGTTTACCAATTCGTCGAGGTTCTCAACTCGAGCTTCGTCTTGTGGGTCGCGGCTAGCCTTCAACGAATCGAGCAGGCCAGATCGGCTAAGTGCAGCTCGCAGAATCTCATCGACAGTTGCCGTCTCGATCATTGCCTCGAGTTCGTTTAGTAGGTCGGATAACTGCAACACCGACGAAGTAATCTTCGGACCGAAACCCATTTCTGAAACGTGGGCTAAAACCTCACGAACCGAAAGGTCGTTTTTCTCGGCGTGTTTGGCAATCTGGGTTTCCGAAGCATCGCCGATGCCGCGTTTCGGAACATTCAGGATTCGACGCAGCGCGAGATCGTCCTTGCGGTTTGAAATCGCAACCAGATATCCAAACGCGTCTTTGATTTCAGCACGCTCGTAGAACTTGGTGCCACCGACCACTCGGTAAGGCAGCGCCGATCGAATGAAAATTTCTTCCAGAGCACGGGTTTGCGAGTTGGTTCGGTAGAACACCGCTATGTCGCGGTAGTTCACGCCTTGGCTGTGAAGTTCGTTGATTTCGTCGGCAATGAACTGCGCCTCATCGTGACCGGAGTAACCGGTGTAGCCAACGATCTTGTCGCCGTCGCCTTTGTCGCTCCAAAGGTTTTTGTTTGGGCGATCGAAATTGTTGCCAATAACCGCGTTGGCGGCTTTCAGAATGTTGTTGGTCGAACGATAGTTCTGTTCCAACAAAATGGTTTTTGCGCCGTTGAAGTCTTTTTCAAATTCCACAATGTTGCGAATATCGGCTCCGCGGAACGCGTAGATCGACTGGTCGCTATCGCCCACCACGGTGAGTGATGCTGGGCGCAAAAGCTCGCCAGTTCGCGGGTCAACATCCGAAAATTCCGCTGGAAGTTCCTTGGTGAGTTCACGAATCAGCGCATACTGAGCGTGGTTGGTGTCTTGGTATTCGTCGACGAGAATGTGGCGGAACTTGCGTTGATACTGAGCCGCCACTGCAGGGAAAGCGCGGAACAGGTGAACGGTTTCGCCAATCAGGTCGTCGAAGTCGAAGGCGTTGTTTCGGCGAAGTTCGGCCTGATACGAGCCGTAAATAGAGGCAATTGATCGCTGAACTGGATCGGCAGTGTCGATGTTGCGAGCAAACTGCTCGGCGTCGATTAGCTCGTTCTTGGCATTCGAAATCACCGAAGAAACACCCGCTGGAGTTAGCTTGTGAAGATCCGCCCCAAGTTCCTTGATAAGTCGCTTGAAGATTGCTCGGCTATCGCCAGAGTCGTAAATAGTGAAGTTTGGGTCGTGCCCCAAACGCTCCGACTCACGGCGCAAAATTGCAACGCAGGCCGAGTGGAAAGTTTTGAGCCAAATGCCGTCGGCTTCCCCGCCTAGCAAATCGCGCACGCGATGACGCATTTCGGCAGCGGCTTTGTTAGTAAAGGTGATGGCAAGAATTTGTGAGGGCCAAGCCTCTTTCATCCCCAACAGGTGAGCGATGCGCTTGGTAAGCACCGAGGTTTTACCCGAACCAGCGCCAGCAACTATCAAAAGTGCCTGACCCCGGTGCAAAACCGCCTCACGCTGCTGCGGGTTCAACCCTTCGAGCAGGCGCGATTCGTTGAAAGAATTAAAAAGTTGGGGAGTCGACATAACCCCACAAGTTTAGGCGAGCCCCTCGACATAGCTCCGAAGCAGGTCGGGGTGGTCGGCAAAGATTCCGTCGACGCCGGTTTCGATCAGGTGGTGAAAGTACTCCTCCACCGAATTTTGAGCGAACTCAACTCGCGCCGTGAAACCCCAAACCGGCAAACCGGCATCGTGAACCTGTTGAACTAAATCCGGCCGACGGCGAATCAATTGAAAATCTAAACTCACGCCGTCATAGTCGAAAACGTGGTCTTCATCCCACTCCTCCATGCCGTAATAAAGGGGAAAGCGATTCCCAAACCGCGAGCGCAACGCATTCATGGTTTCCCACTCGAACGCTTCCACGTAAACCGTTGCCCTGTCGGCAATGCCAGAAGCCTCAACCTCATTGGCAAACAGCGACACAATGTCGATGCCCTGTAGCGCAAAAAGAGGTGCGTCTTTCACCTCGAGAATCAAGGTTTCACCAACCACCATTTCGCTCTGTAATAAAGAGGTAAGGGTTGGTATCGAAAACTGTCCATCAAACTTCGCCGAACCAGGACGCCATTCGGGCACTCTCTCTTTGGCACGAAGTGTTTGGATTTCCGCCAGAGTCAGTTCATTCGAGTGAAATCTTCCATGAAATTCTGGACGGTCTAAAACGTCGGTGGTGTCTCGAAGATCTGCTTCGTGGCGAAGCACAAGATGCCCGTCTTTGGTAGGCACGATGTCGCATTCGACTGCGTCGACACCCATGGAAAAAGCAAGCTCAAAAGACTCCATTGTGTTCTCTGGTCGATAGGCTGGAGCGCCTCTATGGCCGAAAACCAACATGGTTTATTCCCACTCGATGGTGCCAGGTGGTTTCGAGGTTACGTCTAGAACTACTCGATTCACACCCTCAACCTCGTTGGTGATTCGGTTGGAAATCTTCGCCAGCACGTCATATGGCAAACGTGACCAGTCGGCGGTCATGGCATCTTCACTTGAAACCGGACGAAGCACAATCGGATGACCGTAGGAGCGACCATCACCCTGCACACCAACCGAGCGAACATCGGCAAGTAGAACCACTGGGCACTGCCAAATCTCTTGGTCGAGGCCGGCTGCGGTTAGCTCGTGGCGCGCGATGGCGTCGGCTTTGCGAAGTAGGTCGAGGCGCTCTCTATTTACCTCGCCGATAATGCGAATGCCAAGACCTGGGCCTGGGAACGGCTGTCGCTGCACGATTTCGCTAGGCAGACCAAGTTCGGCACCGATGGCGCGAACTTCATCCTTGAACAGAGTGCGAAGCGGTTCAACTAGCTCGAAATCAAGGTCATCTGGAAGGCCGCCAACGTTGTGGTGGCTCTTGATACCGGCAGTTGCCCCACCTCCAGACTCGACGACGTCTGGGTAAAGGGTTCCCTGAACTAGGAATCGGATTGGTCGGTTGTCGGCTTTCGACTCTTCGATCAGAGCAGCTTGCGCCTCTTCGAAGGTGCGAATGAATTCGCGGCCGATGATCTTGCGTTTGGTTTCTGGGTCGGTCACGCCGGCCAGGGCATCCAGGAATTTCTTCTCAGCATCAACAACGACCAGGCGAATACCAGTGGCAGCAACGTAGTCG
>JBJOJC010000133.1:0-4230 GCA_046046825.1 Actinomycetota bacterium
CCGAACGCTCAGGGCAAGATCACCATCCGTGCACGTATCCGTGCGGGTCTGTCACGCTTCTACTTCGAGGACCGCATTGCGCCGGTAACTCAGGGAGAACTTGACGCTGCACACCACGATCACGCTCCTGCAGTAACCGAGGCTCCTAAAAAGAAGGCTGTAACCGCAGCCAAGAAGCCAGCGGCTAAGAAAACTGCAGCTAAGAAGTAACGCTTTACCTGCAAGGTCCGGAATCCATTGGGTTCCGGACCTTTGCTTTAACCGCTGCTCGCGCTACTCCCCTAGCTTCAATCCACACTTCGCCATGATGGGTGAAGGCTTGGTATAGCTTGGGGCACTCGGTTGGTGCTCGGTTAGGCGATACTTGAAGCATGATTTCTGCGACCTTCATATTCAAACCGGGCGTCTATGACGACGAGTTTCACCGACTGGATGCCATCATCATGGATGTGGCTTTGAACACCCCTGGCTACATCGGAGCTGAACGCTGGTGGAGCGAGGATCGGACCGAACGCAGCGTGGTCTACTATTTCGAGTCCCACGAGGCCCTGAGAGCCTTCAGCCGTGATGAAACACACCTCGAGGCCAAGCGCCTTGCAGGACGCTGGTACGACGCCTATCGCGTGGTTATTTCAGAAGTGATTAGCTCTCACGCTGACGGCCACATGGAGCACCCGCTGAACAAATAGCGGCACTCCCCTGAGCTGTCCACCAAACCCAAGGTGACCTAAGTAAGGAAAGCCTGACAAAAAGATAACCCCTCCCGAAGGAGGGGTTATCTTTTTGAACTTAGTGTGCGTACTGGCCGCGGTGGAACTCGAAAACGAATCCGATTAGAGCCACTAGGGCCAATGGCATTCCGATGAAGAACAACCACCATCCGATCGCCAATGATGCGAAAACGATTGAACCGAAAAGGCCCAAGAAGAATGGCCACCAGCTCCAAGGAGCAAAGAAACCAATCTCGGTGTCGCCATCTTCGATGTTTGCATCAAGGCGGTCCTCAGGAACGGTTCCCTGAACCTTGTGGGTCTTCTTTAGGTAGAAGGCAAGGAATGCAGACATGACTGCCAACATCGCAATTGCAGCGGTTCCGATTGGTTCGAACGCATAGTTGTATGAGTTTGAAAACCAGATTGCATATCCTGCTGCATCTACTAGGTAGAAAGCGGTTAGGAACCAGAAGAGATTTCCGTTGAACTTCATGGTCGGTTAGCCCTTCTTGTTTGCTGAAGCCTGTGCCTCAGGAGCTGCGAACTCTGGGTGGTTCAAGTCGAAAGCAGGCGATTCTGAACGAACGCGAGGAATCGAAGTGAAGTTGTGACGTGGGAACGGTGACGCGGTTGCCCACTCAAGTGAACGTCCGTAACCCCATGGGTCGTTAAGAGTGGTGACTGCACCCTTGCGAGCGGTGATGTAAACGTTCCATAGGAAAGGTAGGAACGATAGCGCTAGCAGGATTGAACCGGCGGTTGAAAGCTGGTTCATCCAAGTGAAGCCATCCTCAGGCAGGTAAGTTGCGTAACGACGTGGCATACCCATGACACCCAACCAGTGCTGGATTAGGAAGGTCATGTGGAAGCCCAGGAACAGCATCCAGAACTGGATTTTGCCAAGGCGCTCGTTCAGCATCTTTCCGGTCATCTTTGGGTACCAGAAGAAAATACCTGCGAACATCGCGAACACAACGGTTCCGAATACTACGTAGTGGAAGTGAGCAACCACGAAGTAGCTGTCTGACAGGTGGTAGTCAAGTACTGGTGAAGCAAGGATTACACCGGTCAGACCACCGAAGATAAAGGTGGTTAGGAAGCCGAGGGTCCAAAGCATTGGAGTCTCAAATGTCACCGAACCGCGCCACATGGTGCCGATCCAGTTGAACACCTTTACACCGGTTGGCACGGCAATCAGCATGGTTGTGAATGCGAAGAACGGAAGCAATACGGTTCCGGTCACATACATGTGGTGTGCCCAAACGGTCATCGAAAGTGCAGCAATCGCGATGGTTGCGTAGACCAGAGTCTTGTAACCAAAGATTGGCTTGCGGCTGAAGACCGGGAAGATCTCCGAAACGATGCCGAAGAATGGCAACGCCAAGATGTAAACCTCTGGGTGGCCGAAGAACCAGAACAAGTGCTCCCAAAGCATTGGGCCACCGTTGGCTGGGTCGAAGATGTGTGCTCCAAAGCGACGGTCAGCACCAAGTGCGAATAGAGCCGCTGCTAGAGGTGGGAAACACATGATGACCAAGATTGAGGTAACCAAGGTGTTCCAGGTGAAGATCGGTAGACGCCACATGGTCATACCAGGTGCACGCATGGTCAGGATTGTGGTGATGAAGTTCACACCACCCATGATGGTTCCGAAACCACCAAGAGCTAGACCGAAGACCCAAAGGTCTCCGCCTAGACCAGGTGAGAAGGTGGTGTTTGAAAGCGGCGCATAGGCAAACCAGCCGAAGCTTGCTGCACCCTGAGGGGTGAAGAACCCGGCAACAGCAACAAATGAACCGAAGAAGTAGAACCAGTAGGCAATCGCGTTTAGGCGAGGGAAAGCCACATCCGGCGCACCAATCTGAACTGGCATCAGGATGTTAGCGAATGCTGCGAACAAAGGAGTCGCAAACATCAGCAACATGATGGTGCCGTGCATGGTGAACAGCTGGTTGTACTGCTCCTTGGTTGCAACGATCTCAAGACCAGGTGCAGCCAGCTGAGCACGGATGACCAAAGCCATCACGCCACCAACTAGGAAGTAAAGGAACGAGGTGATCAGGTACAGGTAACCGATCTTCTTGTGGTCGGTGGTAGTAATCCAGTCGACCAGGATTTGACCCTTGGTCTTCTTGGCGGTGCCCACGTTTGACTTAGTTGAGGTAGCCATTCTTCGTTAGCCTCGGATTTCTGGGTTGTCTGCAGGAAGGTTCTGGTTGCGAGAGAACTTAGCGTCGAGTTGACCTAAGTTTCCGGCCGCTGCAAGCTGTGCCATGTGCGCGTCATATTCAGCCTGAGTTACCACCTTGACGTTGAACAACATCATTGAGTGGAACTCGCCACAGAGCTCGGCACACTTGCCCTTGTAGGTACCAACCTTTTCAGGGGTGAAGTACATGTGGTTGGTACGTGCTGGGAACATGTCCTTCTTGTAAAGGAAGTCGATAACCCAGAAAGAGTGAATAACGTCACGAGAGGTTAGGTCAATTGCCACGGTCTTGTTGACCGGCAAGTAAAGGACTGGCAGTGATGCTTCGCTGCCCTCTTCGCCCTTGAACTGAGACTGAATTCCAGAATCGTAAACGTTGGCGTTGACATAGTTGAAGTCCCAGCTCCACTGCTTGCCGATGACCTGAATCTTCACGTCTGGGTTGGCGGTAGGAGCCTCGATTGCCTGGATGTCACGTGCGGTGAAAGCGAAGAAACCGACCACGAGGATTAGGGGAACGATCGTGAACAGAGTCTCGATTGGGTTGTTGTAGCGCAACTGAACTGGCAGGCCGGTCTCACCCTTGCGGCGGCGGTAGACGACAATCGCCCAAGCCATCAGACCCCATGACAGTACACCAACGGCAAGTAGCACTATCCAGCTGGTAACCCAGAGTCCAGTGATGCGGTCAGTGTGGTTAGTGATACCAGGAGTTCCCGGTAGGTAACCACGAAGCTCCAAGTCAGTACACCCGGTTAGGAGTAGAGACAGAGAAGCAATTGCGGGCACTGCGGCCCACTTCAATCCACGCTTAGAAAGCACAATCGACCCTTCGAATATCGAATCGTTACGCCATTAGTCTACGCCTCGGCCGGTCGCTAATCCCCCAAAAACACCGCAAAATGCGACCTATTTTTAACAAAAGAACCGGCTCACCAAAATGGTGGCCGGGTCTTTCGAGTGAAATCTTTAGCTGAATGAGTCGCCGCAAGCACATGAGCCCTCGGCGTTTGGGTTGTCGATAGTGAAACCCTGCTTCTGGATGGTGTCTTCGAAGTCAATCGATGCGCCATCTAGGTAAGGAACGCTCATCTTGTCGACAACAACTTCAACTCCGTCAAAGTCCTTGACTGAGTCGGTTTCTTCAAGCAATTCATCGAAGTAAAGCTGATAAATAAGGCCCGAGCAGCCACCAGGCTGGACGGCAACGCGGAGACGAAGGTCGTCGCGACCTTCGGCAGAGATAAGCGCGCGAACCTTGCTCTTGGCCTGTTCGGTCAGTTCTACACCGTGGGTAAGAGTGTCAGA
>JBJOJC010000134.1:0-6958 GCA_046046825.1 Actinomycetota bacterium
CAGCAAGTTCCGAACTGCCGAGGCGATTTTGCCGGAACTCTTGGCTTTCTACTTGGCCGCCGGAAAGCAGCTTGCCCTATCTGCCAAAAATTCGAGTTACAAATACGTGCCGATGAATGAAGCCAGCGCAATCATGCCGCTAATCGATCTCGCTCTGAAACCAGGACGTTTTCTAACACTCTGCCTAAACGACGTATCCGAGGTGGCGGCAGATAACCAAATCTCTGAGAAGGCGCTCGCTAAGCGCTACGCCAGAACCCTTCGTTTTCTAGAGGCCGCGGCAGCGAAGTGAACTTGCGCTTAGACATTCAGAAGCTAAGAACGTTTGCCGTTCTTGGCGTGGTTATTTTTCACCTGTGGCCGAGTGCGCTTCCTGGCGGTTTCATCGGCGTCGACGTGTTTTTTGTAATTTCGGGTTTTCTGATTTCCAACCACCTCTTCAAGGAATTGAAATCTGGCGAGTTTTCGTTCGCGAAGTTCTGGGCAAGGCGTGCCCGTCGAATCCTTCCAAGTGCGGTTGTGGTTTTAGCAGTTACCGCCATTGCGGTTGCCACAATCACTCTGGTTCTCGATCGAGTGAAGGCGTTCAAGCACATCCTGGCCAGCCTCCTGTTTGCGGAGAACTGGTTCTTAGCCGGCGACAGCGTGAACTATTTGGCGAAAGACGAAGCACCGCTTCCCACCCAGCACTATTGGTCGCTTTCAGTTGAGGAGCAGTTTTATCTAATCTGGCCGGTGGCGATTTTCCTGATCTGGAAACTAGCCAAGTCGCACTCGCAGGTTGCCGCCAAACTTATCGTCGGTTTTATTTTCTTAGCTTCTTATGGCTACTCGATTACGGCAACCATCCACGATGCGTCGCCGGCTTACTTTTCCACATTCACCCGCGTTTGGGAGTTCTGTGCGGGAGCGCTGGTTGCCCTCTTTGTTCGAGGCGTCGGTGAAAATGTGGCCAACGCTCTCTACTACGTTGGCTGGGTTCTGTTGTTTGGATCGTTCTTCTTCATTGATTCGAGCTCGCTCTTCCCCGGTTACATCGCCCTCGTTCCAGTGCTCGGTGCCGCTCTCATAATCTGGGCGAACTCGTCGATGCAGAACAATCAACTGTTCAACATAACTAATCGAAGCAACGTTTTCATCTCCGATGTTTCATTCGCTCTCTACCTTTGGCACTGGCCGCTAATCGTTTTCGCAAACGAACTAACCGGCAAGGCTCTAAACAATGCGACACTTACGGCGCTGTTGATCCTGAGCGCCTTGCTCGCTTGGCTAACCACTCGATTCGTTGAAGGTCCGATTCGCTTCGGCAAGAAACTCAAGGCGATCTCGGCGAGGCGATTCCTTTCGGTCAGCCTGGTTGGGCTAGGCGTATTCGCTTTAGTTTTTGCCGGCGCTTGGCAGCTTTCGAAAGGCGACAAGGCTCAGGCGATTGCCGAATTCAAGAACGAGAGCGTTCAGCACGACTTGCAACCGGAGCCAGCCTTAGCTTCGCTAGATGTTTCAAAGATCGCCACCGGAAGTAAGTGCGCCTCACAGGGTTCAAGTGCTGCCGTGAAAATTTGCCACTTCGGGAACGAAAACGCTTCGATCTCGGTTGCGGTTCTCGGCGACAGCCACATGATGGCTCTGTTCCCAGCTGTTGAAGAGCTAGCGAAAAAGCGCGATTGGAAAATCACCACCTACGTGCGTTCGGCTTGCCCATTTATCGGACGACACTTTGTGAAGGTTCGCGACCCACGCGAGGCAGCTTGTAATCGCTGGAATGACAAGGTTCGAGGAATTCTGGCGAATCAGGATGCCTTCGATTTCGTGTTTGTGACCGCAAACCACAAAGACGGGCTACTTGGAACTCCAGAATACGGAGCCAAGTCTTTCCAGTTGGCTTGGGCACCACTAATCGAGCGCGGAACCAAAGTTGTTGCAGTTCGCGATGTTCCGCTGATGTCGGGAGCGCTCGAGTGTTTGCAGCGCAACGTCAAGAACGCGGGCTACTGCGCGATGCCGGCAAGCGGAGATGTTCTAGGCAATGATTCACTTTTCAACGCCGCCAAACAGACCGCGGGGGTTCACGTTATCGACCTGACCCCGACTATTTGCCCGGATGATGTTTGCCAGATCGCACTCAATGGATACACCGTGATGCGCGACCACGGACACCTCACCGCCAGCTTTGCCAAATCGCTTGCCCCTATTATTGAGAATGAACTTGAGGCGCAAAACGCCTTTGCCAAGAAAGGCTAAAGAGTGCAAACCTTATTCGCCGAAATCAAGAACTTTATCTTCAAGAACCTAATGACCTTTGTGGTTCTAGCCGTCAGTGCGTTCCTGCTGGTGCTCATCTTGCTCTGGGTAACCCTGCTTAGCATCTGGGTTGGCTCAGGCGTTGATGCCGGTGTAGTTCAACAAGTCGCCGTGATTTCAGCCACCGTCATCTTCACGGTTTTGCTCGGAGTGGTCGTGCTGGTTTTCGCCAACAAAGCCCGCCTCGACCGTGCTCGTGCCGCCAGCCTTGAGGCAGAAGTTGCTCGCAATTTGGTTGTAGTAAACGAATACCGCCAGGCTGTGCTCGATTACGAAAAAGCCAGCAATGGCAAAAAGTAACAACCTCAGCAAAGCTGCGGTAACCGAACTTCGCAAGCAGCTTCCGCATCTTCGCGACCCAAAGTACCTTGAGTTTTTCGCACTGAAAAACCAGTCGCTGGCCGCAGTCGATCTTTTGGCCAGAGCTGCCAGCGGAGACCTTGCCGAAACGGCTGATGAATACGTTGCGAACTTTAGAGAAATGACCTCGTCGGCATTGGCCGCGGTTGGGTTTGCCAGGGTTTACGGACTTCTGAATGGCGAGGCAGCCAGGGCCACCTCGTTGGAGATTTTCGAGCATGTCACATCGACTTCAAAAATAAAACTCACCCCGAGTCAGCACGATTATTACAACTTCCTTTTGATTCACAGCGGGCTTGGCGAAAAGGCTGCCCGCCAGGCAAAGCACTCTTTCGTGAGAACCGCAGTGAGCTATGAACAAAACCCAGAGGATTGGCACCGCGAATTCGCTGGGTTGTTTGGCTCAATCGGGAAGAAGCTAAAACCGCTCGAACCTGGTGCGAACATTTTCCGAAAGCTCGCTGGAAATGATTTGAACACTAAGGTCACCGGAGACTCACTGGTTTCGGTAATCATGACCACCTACAAACCGGATGCCGATGCCGAGCACGCTATCAATTCGATTTTGGAACAGACTTACACAAACTTCGAACTGATCATCGTCGACGACGGCTCTGGTCCTGAGTATCGTGAGCTTCTCAATCGATTCCAAGCCAAGGATTCCAGGATCCGTCTGGTTCTCTTGGAAAAGAATGTCGGAACCTATGGCGCGAGAAATGCGGGTTGGCTGCACGCTAACGGTCGTTACCTAACCGGCCAAGACTCCGACGACTGGGCTCACCCGATGCGCCTAGAGCTTCAGGTTAAAAACCTCGACGACAAGCCGGAACTAGCCGGCAACTGGTGTCGCGGGATCAGAGTAAACGAACATCTGCAGCTCGACATTCGCGATGGCAACTACCCGCTCCGAAAAGGCGAGCGTTCGGTTGCAGTTTCCATGATGATTCGCCACAGCCCGACCTTCTTGCGTCTTGGTTTCTTCGATGGCGCCCGCAAGGGAGCAGACACCGAATACCTTCACCGCTTGAAAGCGGTTTTTGGCGCAACAAGTTTTGCCGAGATCCCTGAAGTTCTCTACGTAATTCAGGCTCGCTACGACTCTCTTTCCAGAACCGACTTCGCTCCCGACTGGAAGCACCCGAACCGTCAGATTTATGCCACTGCTTTTGGTCGCTGGCACAGGAAAGTTGCTCAAGGTAAGGGCGGAAGTCACTTCATCGACCTAACCGAAACCCGAAAGTTCCCGGTACCGTTTGCATTCACCCCGGCTGCAAAGCGAAACGTTTCACGACAGTTCGATGTGGTGTTCCTAGGTGACTGGTATTCCACTTCGCGTCATCAGAATTGGCTGCTGCAACAACTCAAGGATGCCGCCAATAGCGGTCAAAAGGTTGCCTTTGCTCAGGTGGATAGTTTCTTCAAAAAGTTTGCGAGGCAGGGCAAGCCTTCTAACGAGCTCTTTGAACTCTATGAAAGCGGACTAGTTGATTTCGTTGCGCTTGACGACAAGAATGTCACGGTGAAGAAATTGGTAACGCCAAATGAGTTTGTGTACTTCGCCGAGCAGAAACTCTCAAACCTCGATGTGGCGAACCTGAAATTGATTTCCTTCTCGGATTCGATTGATGAATTAGAAACGCTGGCTGAATCGGTTTCGAAGATTATCTTCCCAAAGGCCAAAATAGCTAGGTCTTCGGTGGCGTGAGATACATCCTCTCCAAGCTAGGGCTCGGGGCACTGCGCAACGACCCTTCGGTTCGCGCAATCTCTTGGCAAACCCTCATTAGCCGCATCGGTAATGGCTTGTTCATGACTATCGAGGTTATTTACATCACTCAGATTGTTGGTCTTTCCCCGTATGAGGTTTCGTTGGCTCTCGGAGCCGGCGGTCTGGTTTCACTGTTCTTCTCGGTTCCAGCAGGAATAATCGCCGACCGCTTCGGCGCAAAGCGTGTTCTATTCGTGGCTCACATAGTTGAGGCCTTCGCCCTACTGCCACTAATTTTTGTGCGCGACTTCTGGTCGCTTTTGGCTGTAAATGTGGTGGTTTGGATGGCTGGAACTCTGGGGCACACCGCTACCTCAACGGTGATTTCCGGAATGGGTCAGGGTGAGGACCGAGTCACGATTCGCGCCGCCCAGCGAGCTATGGCGAATCTGGGTATTGCGTTTGGAACCATCATTGCTGGTATTGCACTGTGGATCGACACCGCGCTTGCCTACCAAGCAACCATCGCCCTCGACTTCCTGATGTTCCTCTGGGCAGCCACTTTCATTTCTCGGCTGCCAAGGATTGCGCCAACCATCACCAAGGGTGAACCGATCAACCTAATTGCTTTCAAAGACTGGCGGTTTTTGGCGGCAACCATTCTCAACGGCGTGGTTTCGCTGCACTTCCTGATTCAAGGAATCGCACTTCCGCTATGGATTTTGCACAGCACCGATGTTCCGAAGTGGTGGGTCTCGGTTCTCTTTGTAATCAACACCGTGATGGTCACTATCCTTCAGATTCGCCTAAGTCGTGGCACCGGAGACCTCATGGTGAGCGTGAAGAAGTTTCGTTTGGGAACCGCCTATCTGCTGCTCTCGTGCCTGGTTTACGCTTCGGCAGCTAACCTCGACATCTGGCTTTCTGCCAGCATCCTCGCGGTGGGCATGATTGTGCACACCATGGGTGAGCTTTATGCCGCGGCCGGCTCGTGGAGCATCGGGTTCGAACTTGCAGTCGAGAAACACATGGGTCAGTACCAGGGTGTTTACTCGCTCGGCTGGGGAATCGGCGGAACGTTTGGCCCGCTTTACATCACCGCGATGGTGGTTGGGTTTGGCGTGGCTGGCTGGGCCATCATTGGTCTGGTTTTCCTAGTGGCCGGAGTTGTGATGCATTCACTCGTGAAGCGCCACCCGGTTCTAAATTCCTAGCGTCCGTGCTTCTTCAAGAGCGCATCAACTTCGCCGCTCTTCATTCCAACCCAGTTCTGGGCGGAACGCACCGCCCACTCGTTTGGAGCGTCAATTTGCTTCGCAATTGAACCCATCTGACCGACTAAGTCGATTTTCTCGGCAACGTCCTTAGTTTGGTTCAGTGCATCGAGGTACTGGTTTCGGCAAGGTTCGTAGCGCAGGCAGCGCGTGAACATAGAGCCGCGGTTCTTGGCCTGAATTTTGAAGTTGTCGTAAATCAGCGGGTAGCCGATCGATAGGGCGTCCATTTTGAAGTTATAGCTAAACGATTCATCGGCTCCGGTTGGGTGCATTGAGAAAACTCCCATTGAATCGCTTCGCAGGTAGTAGTTGTTGATTACTGCCCCCGAGTAGCTATCCCAAGCCGAGGTGAAATTTTCCACTGCCCACATGCGAACGAATTCGTCGCGGTCGGTGAACCGGTCCATGGCCTGCCACCATTTGGCGTTGTCTGTGATCTTTTGAACGTTCACCAGAGACCTAAGGTCATCTTTATTCGGAGTGCTCTTCCAGCCCTCTTTCACCTCGAACGGTCCGGTGTCGCAGTTTTCGCCGCCCTTAGCAGCTCCGGCTTTGGTCACATCGGTCCAGTGGTAGCAAGGCTCGTAAAGGTGTTTGGTGCGAGTGGTGTAGCGCTCGTTCAAGAAAACGTCGTCGTATGGCTCGATTATCGCGAACAAGCCCTTGTCAATTGACCTGCTGCCGATGACCACCGTGACCTGCGCGTAGGCAACTCTCGGCGCCGGCACGTCCATAGCGTTGAAAAGCTTGTAGGCGGAGTACTCGTGAATCTTAGAAACGTCCTGAGTCATCGAGTTGAGTGTGAGTGAACTAAGCGTTCCCAAGAAACCAAGCTTCAGAGGACCACTGCGTTTGAACTTCACGCGAAGACTCGGGCGATTATCTACCAGACTCGGGTTCTGCTTGAGAGTGCTGGTTCCCTTGAGGTGAAACTTCACCGGCAGGTTCGAGAAATTGAATCCGGCACCCTCATTGGTGATTGAAAATCTGGCCGACACAGATTTCTTGGGTTCGGCCACCAACTTTTCTGCACTGGCATCGGTCACGTTAATAGTGATTTGGCTAACCGTTTTACTTTCGAAGAAATCGCTAGTGTTAGGCGCCGCTTCCGCAGGCGACCCCGACAACCCCACCAGTAGTAGGAGCGCTACCGATAGCGCACCTCTCAATTTCATTTGTTAATGCTAACAACACAACCTGAGAGGTTTTCGGCTAGCCTTTGACCATGATCAACACCGTAGTTGCCAAAGCTCGCGTTGCCCAAAAAGAGTGGGCCAAGGTTCCGGTAAAAACCCGTGCCGCCATTTTCCTT
>JBJOJC010000135.1:0-7584 GCA_046046825.1 Actinomycetota bacterium
CCTTCACACCGGAATCCCAAAGCTTGCGAGCATCTGGGTAGGTGGCTCGGGTTGAGAACTCTGCTCCTGGAAGAAGTGTTGCCACGGTGTTCGAACCGGCCAATGCATCAATGTCGGCTTGGTTGAAGTGGGTGCAGTGGTCTGCTGAGGCGCAATCCAATTCAACGGCAAGCTGAATTCCGCCTCCCTGCTGCAACTGATTGGCGTGAATTCGTGGCTGCAGGCCTGCAGTCTTTCCAGCCGTCAAGACTTCGCGAGCCTGTTCAACCGTGAATGCCCCGCGGTCGCAAAAAACATCAATCCACTTGGCACTATCGCATGCCTGGTTCAACATTTCTCCAGTCACCAGCGAAACGTAATCATCGGGTCTGTCGGCGAACTCTTCCGGCACCACGTGTGCTCCGAGAAAAGTGGTTTCAGTGGTGTGCTTGGAGGCAATGCGAAGTGCCCTAGCTTCGTCTTCGACGGTAAGCCCGTAACCGCTCTTGGTCTCAAAAGTTGTAATTCCTGAAGAGTGCATTTCCGCGACCAAGCGAAGATAGTTTGCTTCTAGTTCCGAATCGGATGCTGCTCGAGTAGCGGCAACTGTGGTTCGAATGCCTCCAGCTGCGTATGCCTCACCGGACATTCGAGCTGAGAACTCAGTTGCACGATCGCCGGCAAACATCAGGTGGGCGTGAGAGTCCACGAAACCAGGCAGAACAGTGCGACCCTCAACATCGATTGACTCATCGGTAGCAGGAACCTTCGTTGCCGAACCAACCCAAGCGATATTTCCGTCTTCAACGACAATTGCCGCATCGCGCAGTTCGCCGAGTAGGCCTAACTCAAGACTCTGGTCGTTCGTGACCAGAGAGCCGATGTTAGTTATAGCGACACTGCGCACGATTAGACCCTACTCGGTGTCGAGCATTGGCACGTGAACGTGACGTTCGCGAGCCACGTCCTTGGCAATGTCGTAGCCAGAGTCAACGTGACGGATAACACCCATGCCTGGGTCGTTGGTTAGCACGCGGCGGACCTTTTCTCCCGCGAGCGCTGTTCCATCGGCAACGGTTACCTGGCCGGCGTGAATCGAACGACCCATACCAACGCCTCCACCGTGGTGAAGTGAAACCCAAGACGCACCAGAGGCCACATTTAGCATGGCGTTCAAGATTGGCCAGTCGGCAATTGCGTCTGAGCCATCGAGCATCGACTCGGTTTCACGGTAAGGCGAAGCCACCGAACCACAGTCGAGGTGGTCGCGACCGATCACGATTGGGGCAGATACTTCACCCTTGGCAACTAGGTCGTTGAATACCGCTCCAGCCTTGTCGCGTTCGCCATAACCCAACCAGCAAATGCGAGCTGGCAGACCCTGGAACTCAATGCGTTCCTGAGCCATCTTCATCCAACGCTGTAGGTGCACGTTGTCTGGGAACAGTTCCATTACAGCCTGGTCGGTACGGTAGATGTCTTTCTTGTCGCCGCTGAGTGCAACCCAACGGAACGGACCCTTTCCTTCGCAGAACAGTGGACGAATGTAGGCAGGAACGAAGCCTGGGAACTTGAAGGCGTCGGCGTAGCCACCCTTGCGAGCTTCATCGCGAATGGAGTTACCGTAGTCGAAGACTTCACAACCCTTGGCCATGAAACCAACCATGGCTTCAACCTGCTTCGCCATCGACTCTTCGGCACGAATTGTGAATTCCTCAGGGTTGGTCTCGGCGTAAGCGCGAGCGTCCTTGATATCTACGCCCTCAGGGATGTAATAGAGCGGGTCGTGAGCCGAAGTCTGGTCGGTAACGATGTCTACCGGAACATCGCGCTTCAGAATTTCAGCGAAGACATCGGCGGCATTTCCAACCACACCAATCGAGATTGCCTTCTTGGCATTCTTGGCGGCAACGGCGCGCTCAATGGCATCGTCTAGGTTGTCGGCGATTTCGTCGAGGTAGCGAGTTTCCACGCGCTTACGAAGTCGCGACTCGTCGATGTCGACGATAAGGCAAGTGCCTTCGTTCATGGTTACGGCCAGCGGCTGAGCGCCACCCATTCCACCGCAACCACCGGTTAGGGTCAAAGTTCCAGCTAGAGTTCCGCCGTAACGCTTGTCGGCAATTGCGGCGAAGGTCTCATAGGTTCCCTGAACGATTCCCTGCGACCCGATGTAGATCCAGGAACCAGCAGTCATCTGACCATACATAGTTAGACCCATGGCATCTAGGCGGCGGAACTCTGGCCAGGTGGCCCAGTCGCCAACGAGGTTCGAGTTTGCAAGCAGCACGCGGGGTGCCCATTCGTGGGTCTGGAACACACCAACTGGCTTACCCGACTGAACTAGGAGAGTCTCGTCGTTCTTCAGATCGGTAAGTGTGCGCACGATGGCGTCGAAGCTCTGCCAATTACGGGCAGCCTTTCCGTTGCCTCCGTAAACGATTAGCTCTTCCGGGTGCTCTGCCACCGCCGGGTCGAGGTTGTTGTGAAGCATGCGAATGGCAGCTTCCTGTCCCCAGCCCTTTGCGGTCATGGTGGATCCGGTTGCTGCGTGCAGGTTGGCGCGTGGATTCTCGTTCATGTTGTAATTCAACTCCACTGACCGCCCTAGTTGAAGCGGTTTTCGCTGGTAGTGTCTGTAATACCAGACAACAAGGACGGCTATGAGCGCAAAGATCCCGGCAGCCAGCCGAACCCTTGCCATCCTAAGCAACCTAGCCAAAGCAGCTGCCCCGGTTACCGCTGTTTCACTGGCCAGACAAATCGATGCGCCCAGAAGCACCACCTACCAACTACTTCAAGTTCTGGAAGCGGAGGGTTTTGTAATTCATTACCCAGAGACTGCCCGTTGGGGAATCGGGGTTGCCGCCTTCGAACTTGGCACCGCCTACCTTCGCCATGATCCCCTAGAACGCCTGGCTCGCCCGATTCTTCACAGAATCGTGCAACAACTCGACGAACTAAACCTCAACTCAACCGCCCAGATGGGAATCCTCGATGGGGCTGAGCTGCTCTACCTTCTAAAGGAAAACCCGAGGAAGGCAGCCGTAGTGGTCACCGATGTTGGTGTTCGACTTCCCGCTCACCTAACCGCCAGCGGAAGGTCGATGCTAGCCCTGCTACCCAAGCTGCAGTTCAAAGCGCTTTATCCGGCCAACAAGCCGATCTCCCGAAGAACCGAACAAGGACCGGAAACTTCTAAAGAATTACAAAATCTGCTCGAAAAAGAACTAGCCCAAGGATTCAGCGTTGAATCGGGACACGTATCAGCAGGTCTAAACACCATCGCCGCGGCTGCCACCAACCACCTGAACCACCCAACCGCAGCATTCGCAGTAACCTTTAGAACAGAAGATGCCAACGAAGGCGTAAGCGCCCAACTAGCAAAACTTGTAATTACCGCCAGCCAGGAACTATCCAAGCGATTGGGAGCAACTAAGTGACCGAAGACCACAAGTGGCCAAGAGCTGCCCATTGGCTCAAGCCATTCGCTAACGAAGCCAACATCGACCTCGCCGTTTATGGAGTTTGCGCAAGCCAAACCTCGATCTCGAAAACCGGTGCTCACGAAACCCCCAACGCCATTCGCCAAGCACTGCTTCGCTACTCAACGTTTAGCTGGAGTCAGAACATCGACCTTGGAGAGCTGGTTGCCCGAGACTTCGGAAACTCAGAACACCCAGATTCCCCAGAAGGCGAAGAAACCACCAAGCGCCTAGCAAAGCAAGCCAAGGAAAGCAGCCACCTCGCTATTGCCCTCGGTGGCGACAACTCGGTCACCTTTGCCGCGATGTCTGGAGCCCACGACCTCACCAAGTCGGGTCTCATCACCTTCGATGCCCACCACGATCTTCGTGATGGAATCAGCAACGGCTCCCCAGTAAGACGCCTTGTCGAGGCAGGACTTCAGGGAAACAAGATTGTGCAGATTGGCATCAACGATTTCTCAAACTCCCCCGAATACGCAAAGCTTGCCAAGCAATTGGGAATCCTGGTCATAACCAGAGCAGAACTTAGAAATCAGTCACCCGAGGTCACCTGGCAAAAAGCGATCGACTTCTTAGGAGACGTTGATTCGATTCACGTCGACTTCGACGTTGATGTCTGTGATCGCTCGGTCGTTCCAGCTTGCCCTGCAGCAGCTCCTGGTGGAATCAGCGCCGATGAGCTTCGTCAGTTCGCGCTTCTAACTGGCAAGGCTAACAAGGTCACCAGCCTAGACATCACCGAAATCGATTCAACCATCGACAGCGACGACCAGAGAACGGTTCGCCTTGCAGCGTTACTAATCCTCGAGGCGGCTACCGGCTTGGCTCTTCGGGATAAATAGAAACAGCGCAGCCACCAAAGTTTCAATTGCCGGAACGATGCCTAGTGGCACGTACTGAATTAGTCCGAGCAGGGCCGTGGTGCCAAGGATTCCGGTTAGAACAATCGCAAAGACTCTGAGTTTTGGATTCTTTCTCTGAAGAATCGACAAAACAATTGCGGCAATTCCAACTGCGATTGGGATGAACAACATCAGTGAAACAATTAGCGCTAAATCTTCCATGCCCTAATGGTAACGCTCGAAGCTAGTTCCAACCTAGGCGCTTCTTCACAACTTCAGCCTGACCAAGCTGCACAGACGAGAATCCACCAAGGCTAAGAACAAATTCAAATTGCTCTCTGGCCGATTGCTCTACCGGCATTTGCAGAATGCTTTCGATTCGAGCGGCCTCAGTTGGAAATTGTTTCTCAAACCTGCGGAATCGATCTAGGTTATCTTCGAGCCCCTCGGTTCCAGGAACTGGGTTCTTTCGGTCGCGAACGAAGCCCAGCACGTGCTTCAGGTAGTAGCTGCGAATCGCTTGCCCGGCAATCAGGACCTCACCCCGACGCGCTCGCCCAACAGCGATCAGAATCAAAGCTAGGAACAAACCCCACTCTTTGTCTTCTTCGAAAGCGGAACCAGAGGTTCGCGCCTCGATTGCCTGAACTCGGGAGGTGATGTTGGTCTTGTCCACCGGAACTGCCCAATAATTAACCGAAGCTAGTTCGAGTTCTGGATCTTCGAAAACAGCAAACTCAAGAACATGCCCGTTCTCATAAACAACCTTTAGCCCGTGAGCTGTTTCTCTTGCCGCAATCGAAACCTTCGACGAATCAGGTAGCCAGGAAAGATCCTTACGAAGGCGCTCTCCAGAACCAACCTTCACAATCAAGAAGAAGTCATGGTCAGACCACTCATCAGCACGCGAGGTATCAGCCGCCGAACCCACGAGCACGAGACCAAGAACATCTGGGTGTTCGGTCGCAGAGTTAGCGAGCGCCTCCGAGTAGGTTATGAATTCTTCGATGTTGAACATTGGTTAATTATGTTCGAAAAGATATGTTGTATTTGTACTACATAGCATTTATGCTATGACCATGGGAAGACTTCCAAAGCAAGACAAGGACCAGGTCGTAAATCTGGTTGAGCAATATCGCACCCAGGCTGGGCTCAGTAGAGCCGAGTTAGCCGATGCCGTTGGCGTGCACTATCAAACGGTCGGTTACATCGAACGCGGTGAGTATGCGCCCACTCTCGCCCTTGCGATGAGACTAGCTAACGCACTTGGCTGCACCATGGAAGAACTATTCAAACTAAAGGGGACTACAAATGAATAGCATCAAAGTATTTCTAGAGAAATCCCGCGAAAAGAGAATTCAAAAGATCTTGAACCTACCCAACCTAGGTTGGTTAGAGATTGGCTGGGTAAAGCGACTTCTCGCAGTAATTGCAGTTGTGTCAAGTTGGACGTTCCTGTTCACCTTGTTCTTTGATGACTTCAATGTGCCAAGTCAGTACTGGTGGCCTGGGCTTTGGTCTTTGAAGAGTTGGATGACCACACTCATGGTGGTTTCCTTCCTATTTCTTCGAGCCAGTCTTAGAAAAATTAGCTCGCTTCCAGATGAATATCTCGATGAGCGCCAGATAGCCGACCGCGACTGGGCATACCGACTCGGTTATCTTGTAGTTCGACGAATTGGCTACGGAATAACACTCCTTCTAGCGGTCTCGTTTCCGGTTTACGGTGTTTACCGATCTCTGGTAATGGACACTAGGGGTTACCTGTCGCCGGTTTGGGATCCACATCGCGAGCTTTCGCAATTCATTGCTGACTTTTTCGAAAATGACCCTATTTGGCAGACATTCACGGTTATCGGTTTGCTTACCTACGTCGCCTACTCCTTCCCGGTGATTCTTTTAGCCTGGCGTGATGCGAAGAACTACGACGCGGCAGAGGTTGCCGCCGCCGACGCAGCAAACTGGGAAGGGATCATCAGAAATGCATTTTCCGTCTACTACCGCAGGCTGAGACGAGTCGGTTACGGACTTCTACTAACGATTTTGGTTGGCACGTTACCTGGTTTCGCGTCAGCCTACGTTTGGATGTATCCGTTCTTCCTCACAATCCTTTACGCTGTGTACGTTTACGGTTGGGGTATGTTCAAGCTTGCTCATGTGGTGAAAGTCCTTGGCAATGAGTCTTTGCCAGACGAAATCAAAGCCGCGAGACAGCAGCAGGATGGCCTGTACGTTTCGTCAGCTTTGTTGGGATTGCTGATTTTCGTTTGCATGTTGCTGGCTATTTTGTTCCCGCAAGTTGTGGCCGGATGGGCGATACTCGTGATGTTTTGGGGCGGTATCGTGCTCTTGATTATTCACCTAACAGCTTTTGCGGGTCTAAAAGAACTCTTCGCCAAGCCGGAAGCAGAGTAGAAGCCAATCGCTTGGCCTGAAACTTACTCGAGGTTGAGCTGGAAATGACCCGACTCCCCTTAGGTTTGTGGGAGACATTCATTCTGGATTGGGGAAATCGTGAACAAATCAAACGCCTGGCTAAGCAAATTGAAACTGGCATTAGTCATTTCAATTGTTGTTGCCTTCATTTACACACTATTGAGTTACCTCTACGTGGATAATCTTGCCGTCACAGGAGTCGACCCGCTAGGTGAGGAATCCCAATGGGATCTATCACTCGTCATGGGGTACACGGTGGTGAGTCTGTTGGGTATTGCCAGTGCAATCTTCTTAGTAGTCACCTCGATTGGCTTTATGTTCCGAACGGCGCAGTGGCTGAAGGGGATGGACCCTTCGGCGATAGACGGCAAGCCTGGAGTGATTATTGCTGCCTACTTCATTCCAATCGCAAACATTGTTCTGCCATTTAGATACCTACTATCCATGAACAAGTCCGGGCAGAACTCTGATGAGGAGAAGGCAAAGCTCAAGACTCTCATCATGCTAAATCTGGGCTTGGCTGTGATCTCGTTGTTGGTTGGTGGTAATCAATGGGCAGACCTACTTTTGGGCGCACCGGAGCAGACAGTAGAAGAAGTTGTGTTTCAAGAGTGGCGCGGCATCATCGGGGGCATCTTCGACATGGGAGCTATGGCAACCCTGTTCCTGCTGGTCACACCAATCCATGCCGGGCTAGCCAAAAGAGATCAGTAACCAAAGTTAAAGAAAAACGGCCAGTCATTTCTGACTGGCCGTTTCCACTTGCGTGGAGACTAGGGGGGTCGAACCCCTGACCCCCTGCTTGCAAAGCAGGTGCTCTACCAACTGAGCTAAGTCCC
>JBJOJC010000136.1:0-24420 GCA_046046825.1 Actinomycetota bacterium
GATGGCGTCAACCTTGGCGCCAATTAGCTCCACGTTGTACTTATCGAGAATGCCCAATTCATGCAGAGACATTGCAGCATTTAGCGCTGTTTGGCCTCCAAGAGTAGGAAGGATTGCGTCAGGCTTTTCTTTGATGATGATGCTTTCAATCACTTCAGGAGTGATCGGCTCCACATACGTGGCGTCGGCGAAGTCAGGGTCGGTCATAATAGTCGCTGGGTTTGAGTTGACCAGAATGACTCGGATACCCTCTTCGCGAAGAACTCGACAAGCCTGTGTGCCAGAGTAGTCAAACTCGCAAGCCTGACCGATCACGATCGGGCCGGAACCGATGACTAGTACTGATTTGATGTCGGAACGCTTAGGCATTCTGAGCCTTTCGGTTGTTTTCGATAAGTTCAATTAGACGATCGAACAGGTAGTTCGAGTCGTGTGGTCCAGCGGCTGCTTCAGGGTGGTATTGAACTGAGTAGGCAGGAAGGTCAACGCATTCCAGTCCTTCAACTACGTCATCGTTCAATGAAACGTGACTAACCTTCACTCGACCGAAGCCCGCAGGCGAATCGACCTCTGGACCGCCTTCAACCTTGACCGCAAAGCCGTGGTTGTGTGAGCAGTTACCTCAACTTTGCCGGTTCGTCGGTCTAGAACAGGCTGATTGATGCCTCGGTGACCAAAGGCAAGCTTGTAGGTTTCGAAACCCAAAGCGCGTCCAAGTAACTGGTTGCCAAAACAGATTCCGAAGAATGGGGTCCTCGACTTTAGGATTTCCTGAAGAGTAGCGACCTGTGCCGCTGCGGTCTCTGGGTCACCTGGTCCATTTGAGTAGAACACAGCGTCGGGAGATACTTCAAGCAGGGTCTTGGCATCGCTCGTAGCTGGGTAAACGTGAACTTCAAGCCCACGGGCAGTCATGTTCTCGATGGTCGAGGATTTGATTCCAAGATCAAGAATCGCCACTCGCCCGAACAGATCGCCTTCTGCCGCGACAATATACTTTTCCGAGGTTGAAACTTCATTGCTGAGCGAAAGACCTTGCATCTTCTTTGCAGATTGCACCTCGATCAAGAGCGCTTCAATCGGTTGTTCGGCAGACGATCCAGAGAAAACGCCGCCTCGCATAACGCCGCGGTCGCGCAAGTGCCTGGTTAGAGCACGAGTATCGATTCCACGAATCCCAACAACGCCGTATTTGACTAACTCATTGTCGAGCGAATCCTCACTTCGGAAATTTGACACAATACGAGACGCATCCCGCACGACATAGCCGGCAACCCAGACCTTTGACGACTCTTCATCCCGAGCATTTACGCCGGTGTTTCCAATGTGAGGAGCGGTTTGAACCACAATCTGGCCCGCGTAACTTGGGTCTGTCAAAGTCTCCTGATAACCGGTCATGCCGGTACAGAAAACAACTTCACCCAGTGACTTGCCTTCGGTTCCGTAACTGTGACCGGTGAAAACTTTTCCATCTTCCAGGACTAAGAGTGCCTTACTCATTTATGCCTTCCTTGCTAATACTGCGTCTCGAACCGTGAACATTCCACGGAAAATTGTGTGAACGACCTGACCAGGAAGTTGCATGCCAACGTAAGGCTGGTTATTGCTCTTGCTGGCTCCCCCGTCAACGATGGTTCTGCTAACAAGCGGATTGATCAATGTGAGATTGGCAACCCGACCGACTTCAACCGGCTGACCCTGGTGTTCTAATCCACTTATTCGAGCTGGCGCGATTGAAAGCACCTCAGCCAAACGATTCCACGACGATTTGCCGCTATCGACTAGCACGAGTTGAGCGATTGAAGCGGCTGTTTCTAACCCGAGCATTCCGAATGCCGCTGCACTCCATTCGCATTTCTTAAGTTCCTCCGGGTGCGGAGCGTGGTCGGTGCCGATGATGTCAATCGTGCCGTCGATGAGCGCCTCACGCAGCGCAGCCACGTCTTGGGCGGTTCTAAGAGGGGGATTCACTTTGAAAACAGGGTCGTAGCCTCGAGCCAATTCATCGGTAAGTAAAAGATGGTGAGGAGTCACCTCAGCAGTTACCTTGACACCGCGTGCCTTGCCGAGACGAATCTGCTCCACCGAACCTGCAGTTGAGACGTGACAGACGTGCAGTCTGGAACCGGTTAGCTCTGCCAACATAATGTCTCTAGCGATGATTGATTCTTCAGCGACAGCTGGCCAGCCTGCAAGCCCCAGCTCTGTAGACACAGCGCCCTCATTCATTTGAGCACCCTGTGTTAGACGCGGTTCCTGCGCGTGCTGAGCGATAACGCCGTCAAAAGTTTTCACGTAGGTAAGTGCTCGGCGCATAAGTAGTGGATCGCTCACGCACTTGCCATCGTCGCTGAAAATCCTGACACGCGCTTTGGACTTGTTCATGGTGCCAAGTTCGGCAAGCTGCTCACCTTCTAGCCCTACGGTGACGGCTCCGATTGGTTGAACCTCAACTAATCCAACTTCTTCGCCGAGCCTTTGAACCTGCTCGACAACACCGGCGTTATCGGCTACAGGAAAGGTGTTCGCCATAGGATGCACTGCCGTGTAACCACCAAGCGCAGCAGCCATCGAACCACTCTCAACGGTCTCGCTCTGCTCAAAACCAGGTTGACGGAGGTGTGTGTGAAGATCAACAAAGCCAGGCAAACCTACCAAACCGGAACAATCGATAACCTCACCGACAATCTGCTGGCCGACCGCAGTAATTAGCCCGTTTTCAATCGAAACGTTTACTACGTTGCCATCGCTGAGGGTTACAGACTTCAGGGTAAAACTCATTAGATGTTCCTCTCGGTTCCCGCTAGATGATACAAAACAGCCATGCGTGCGGAAACGCCATTTCTCACCTGGTCCAAAACGGTACTATTCGGTGAATCCGCGCAGTAACTATCTATTTCAAGGCCGCG
Organism: Actinomycetota bacterium; assembly: GCA_046046825.1. Lineage (GTDB taxonomy): Bacteria > Actinomycetota > Actinomycetes > Actinomycetales > Microbacteriaceae > Rhodoluna. The sequence goes on from JBJOJC010000136.1 coordinate 2,910, forward strand.
GTTCATAGGTCCGGGGTGCATCACTAGGACGTCTTGGCCCATTCGCTCAAGTCTTTCTCGGTTAAGCCCCCAGAGCCTCGAATACTCAGACTCGGTTGGGAAAAATGACGCTTGCATTCGCTCCGACTGCACTCTAAGCATCATCACGGCGTCTAGATTCAAATCTTCAATCGCCTCGTCGAAATCGAAGTACGAAGATTCTGCCGATTTAGCAAGTGCGCCGGGAACCAATGTCGCTGGTCCGATAAGGTGAACCTTGGCTCCCATGGTCTTGAGAAGAATTAGGTTGCTTCGAGCCACTCTAGAGTGCGCAATGTCACCAACGATAGCTACGTTTACGCCAGCCAGATCAGACCCTGGAGCTGAGGTGAACATGCGGTCTCTCAGGGTGTAAGCATCAAGCAAGGCTTGTGTAGGGTGCTCGTGGGTGCCGTCGCCAGCGTTAATGACCGAGCCGGAGAACCAATCGGAGTTTGCGAGAGTGTGTGCGGCACCAGAAGCGCCATGTCTCATCACAATCACGTCGGCAGAGATGGCTGCCAAAGTTTGAACCGTGTCCTTAAGGCTTTCACCCTTTGAAACACTTGACCCTTTAGCGCTGACGTTTACAACATCGGCAGAAAGACGCTTTTCTGCCACTTCGAACGAAACACGTGTGCGAGTTGAATCTTCATAGAAAAGGTTTACAACGGTCTTTCCACGCAAGGTTGGAAGTTTCTTAACCTCGCGGTCGCTTACTCCAGCCATCTCTTTGGCAGTGTCGAGAATCTCGATGGCCTGCTCTCGCGACAGATCACTCGCTGAAACTAGGTGCTTTAGGTTCATCCTTCGATCACCACCGAGTTTTCGGTATCGGATTCATCAAGACGAACATTGATTCGCTCGTGAAGCGAAGTTGGCAAATTCTTTCCAACATAATCGGCTCGGATTGGCAGTTCACGGTGTCCGCGATCTACAAGCACAGCCAATCGAACCGCGCTAGGACGACCAAATTCGTTCAACGCATCTAGCGCCGCTCGCACAGTCCGTCCGCTGAAAAGAACATCATCAACCAAAACCACGGTTTTGCCCTCTAAACCGCTGTTCGGCAGGAAAGTCTGAGTGATTTCTTTAGTCGGCTTTGAAGCCAGGTCGTCACGGAACAGAGTGACATCCAAACGACCAATGTTGACCGACGCATCGAACTCTGGGTAGCTACTTGATATGGCTCTGGCGATGCGCTCTGCAAGCCAAACACCACGCGTGGGTATTCCGAGAATTAGAAGATCTGCAGTGCCGCGATTAGCCTCGACTATTTCGTGAGAAATGCGGGTAACAGCTCGGTCGATGTCGCTCGACGATAAGACGGTGCGTGTATTCACGCCCACCTCCTTCTCCGCCTCACAGGACGGCTTTAAAGGATGTTTGAACTAAGTGTAACTAAAGTGCCTTGCGGGTGCCAGCAACTCGCGAAAGAAGTCCGTTTATGAAGCCACCAGACTCATCTGTCGAATACTCTTTTGCAAGATCTACAGCCTCGTTTACCACAACTGCGTTTGGAGTATCCGAGTAAACAATCTCCCAAATGCCGACTCGAAGGATTGCTCGGTCAACGTTAGGCATTCTCTCAATAGACCAACCCTCAGAGTAGGTCTCTAGAAGATCATCAATCTCGGAATGGTTGTCAATTACGCCTTCAACGATTTCTTTAGCATACGAAAAAATCTCTTCTTGATTCTGACGGTCGGCAACCTGCACCTGCGTTACACCAAGTAGATCAACAGGCGATTCTTTACGAAGATCAGCGGCGTAGATTGCATCTACCGCTCGCTTGCGTGCCTTACTTCTAGAGCTCACCTTAGTCGCGTTCGCGACCGAGGTACTCGCCAGTGCGAGTATCAATCTTCACGCGGGTGTTGTTCTCAACAAACAACGGAACTTGAACTTCAAGACCGGTTTCTAGGGTCGCAGGCTTGGTTCCGCCGGTCGAGCGATCACCCTGAAGACCTGGCTCGGTATAAGTGATGGTAAGAACTACTGACGATGGGAGTTCAACATAGATTGGGTTACCCTCGTGTAGCGCTACCGTTGCAGCTTGGTTCTCGAGAAGGTAACCAGAGGCTTCAGCAACAACTTCTGGGCTGAGTTCAACCTGTTCGTAGTTTGTCTTGTCCATGAAGATGTAAGACGATCCGTCGTTGTACAGGTACTCCATGTCGCGCTTGTCAACATTGGCGGTTTCAACCTTTGTGCCAGCATTGAAGGTCTTATCGACTACCTTGCCAGACATTACGCTCTTCAATTTAGTGCGAACGAAAGCTGGGCCCTTGCCAGGCTTTACGTGCTGAAATTCGATAACGGCCCAGAGTTGTCCGTCGATGTTTAGGACCATGCCGTTTTTTAGGTCGTTTGAAGTTGCCACGAAAATGCCTCGCTAAATAAGTGGGATTGTTGACATAAGTTTACTCGTTTGTAGCGCTAAACAATTGCGCCGAGTGCCAGTAAATAGCTCTTAAGCCCGAGACCTGCAATTACACCGGTGGCAACACCGCTAATTACCGAGTTGTGGCGGAAACTTTCACGGGCGTGAGGATTCGAAATGTGAACCTCAATCAACTTTTGGCCCGACTTGGTGACCAGTGCGGCAGCGTCTCTCAGAGCGTAGGAGTAATGTGTGAAAGCCGCAGGGTTGATAACAACATCTAGCTTGTTGTCAACCGCCTCGTGTAGCCAATGAATCAATTCGGTCTCAGAGTCGCTCTGACGGACATCCGCCGCGAGACCCATCTCGCTGGCTACTTCAGTGACCTGAGCAACAAGTTGAGCAAAATTCAGACTTCCGTAAATCTCAGGCTCGCGTGAGCCAAGGCGACCAAGATTTGGGCCATTGAGTACTAGTACTTTGCGCATGGTTTCAAGGTTAGCGGTTGCTGGCAGTTATTTCACCGTAAGCAGCCATCATCGACTCATCTGAAGGTGAAGTGAGGATGCGTGGCCGGCCTACATCATCAAGAACTACAAATCGAAGAGCTCCGGCACGAGACTTCTTGTCGCGACGCATTGCTTCGAGAAGCTGAGTAAATCTACCGCCACGGTACTTAGTTGGAAGACCGAGAGCGGTAAGAACACGTTCCTGGCGGTCGACTAACTCAACCGGTGTGTTTCCAGCCAACAATCCAAGCTGAGCTACAAACATCATGCCAACGGAGATGGCCGCTCCATGGCGCCACTGGAACTTCTCAACCAATTCAATGGCGTGGCCGAGAGTGTGACCGTAGTTCAAAATCTCTCGCTCCCCCGCCTCTTTGAAGTCAGATCCAACTACGCGCGCCTTGACTGCGATGCAGCGCTCAACGATTTCTCGGAATTCACCTGAGGTAGTTGAGGTAGCGCTTTCGATGTCAGCTTCTAAAAGTTCAAGAATCCGCACATCGGCAATAAACCCATACTTGGCAACTTCGCCAAAACCTGAGATGAGCTCGTTCTTTGGCAGTGTTTCTAGGGTGTTCAGGTCACAAATGACTGCTTTCGGTGCGTAGAAAGCCCCAACCAGGTTTTTCCCCTCGGCAGTGTTGATACCGGTCTTTCCGCCGACAGCGGCGTCAACCATACCTAACAGGGTGGTTGGAATTGCGTAGTATGCGATGCCTCTGAGCCAAGTAGCGGCCACAAACCCAGCTAAATCGGTGGCACTTCCGCCACCGAAACCGATGATTGCGTCTGAGCGGGTGAAATCGCTTTTGCCCATGATTCCCCAACACCAGGCTGCCACTTCAACTCGCTTCGCATCTTCTCCGTCGGATACACCGGCTTGAATTACTTCCAAACCACTCGAACGAAGCTCTTCAGCGAGTACATCAGCGCTAGCTTGAAGAGCCATCGGGTGTATTAGCAACACCTTTTGAACTGTTGGCAAAATCAGTGGACGAATTTCGTGCAATAGGTCGCGCCCAACCAAAACCTCGTAAGGATCATCGCCGGAAACGGGGATGCGGGTTATGTCGCTCATCTTTTGTTCAACTCACTTACGATCTCTTCAACAATGGATTTCAAGGCAATTCTTGAGGTGTCTATGGTTAGGTCCGCCACTTGTTCGTAAAGTGAACGGCGTGATTCAAAGATTCTTCGCCAATCATTGATTCCGTCTTTCAGAAGCGGTCGATTTCCACCGCTCAACCTGGAGGCCATGTGCTTGCCATCGGTAGTCAGATACACAACCACGGTCTGGGTGAAGGCGGCTCGACTGTGTTCCGACAACACCGCACCACCGCCAGTAGCCACAACGGCCGGCTCAGAAATCGAATCGATAACGCACTGCTCTTCATATTCACGAAAGACGGCTTCACCTTGCTGGCTGAAAATTTCGGGAATCGGTCCGTATCGCTTAGAAATAACCGCGTCAGTATCGATAAATGGACGCCCGAGTCTCTTTGCGAGTTTTTTGCCGATCGTGGTTTTTCCAACACCCATCGGACCGACTAAAACTATCGCACCGGTCTTAGGCATCGCGAACGATTTCCGAGGAGAGCACCTCAGGAATGTTGGCAAGGTAATTATCAAGATTGCGTTTCGTCTCCGAAACGTTGTCGCCACCAAATTTCTCCAGCACAGCATTGGCCACGACCAGCGCAACCATTGCCTCAACGACAACGCCGGCGGCAGGAACCGCACAAACGTCGCTTCGTTGGTGATGAGCTTTGGCAGCCTCGCCGGTAGTCACGTCGATGGTTGCCAGAGCCCTTGGAACCGTTGAAATTGGCTTCATTGCCGAACGCACAACGATGACTTCGCCGTTCGACATTCCGCCCTCAATACCTCCGGCGCGATCGGTAACACGCTTGGTTACGCCATCGGCCGAACGCTCCAGCTCATCATGCGCCTGCGAACCTCGTCGGCGTGCTGTCTCGAAGCCATCGCCGATTTCGACGCCCTTGATGGCCTGCACACCCATAACGGCAGCTGCAATTTGGGAATCAAGTCGGCGATCCCAGTGAACGAATGAACCCAAACCTGGAGGAACGCCGTAGACCAAGGTTTCAGTTACCCCGCCCAGGGTGTCTCCATCCTTGTGGGCGCTCTCTACCTCTGCGAACATCAGAGCCGACAATGCCTTGTCATAGCAACGCAGCTCATCGGCGTCAATTGTTTCAATTTCACTAGGTGACGGGCGCTTTACATCGCGACCACCGTCGACGGCACCAATCGCAACGGTGTGAGTGATTAGTTTGATACCAAGAAATTCAAGGAAATTCGCAGCTACTTGACCTAAAGCCACACGAGCTGCTGTTTCGCGGGCGCTGGCTCTTTCTAGAATTGGTCTGGCATCCAGGAAACCGTACTTCTGCATTCCGGTGAAGTCAGCGTGACCTGGTCTCGGTCTGGTTAGTGCTTCAGCGCGAGCGCCGGTCAGAAGTTCCGAATCAACGACGTCAGCAGACATAACGTCCTGCCATTTTGGCCACTCGGTATTGGCGATACAGATAGCAACCGGGCCACCCATCGAAAAACCATGGCGAATTCCGCCGGAAAGAGTAACGACGTCTTTCTCAAGTTTCATTCGCGCGCCACGCCCGTATCCGAGTCGTCGACGCGCAAGCGCCGATTGAACATCATCGGTTGAGACTGGAACCCCTGCTGGTAGGCCTTCTAAGACCGCAACTAGTTCCTGACCATGCGATTCACCTGCGGTAAGCCAACGTAACATGCTCTTAATTCTCGCACAAACAACGGCTAAAGGGGTTTCACCGCGGAAGACATGATTTGAAAAACCTCATCTTCCCTATCGAGCTTGATCGTTCCGTCGCCATTTACGAATAATCGAAGCTGAATAAGCGCCTGCCAAAGTAGCATTTGTAAACCACTAATGCGATTCTCCGCGCCCCAGCTTTGTGCCAACGTTGACGGCCAAGGGTCATAGGCAACGTCTAATACCACTGCATCTTCCGAGGTTTCAAATCGTTCGCGAATCACACCGCCAGGCAACGTCGAAATTGTTAGACCGGCGACGACGTCTGTTGTGAATTGGTCTAGTGACTTAGCTAATGTCCCCAAAACGTCAACCTCGCGACGAGCGAACACAGAAATGTGAGCTTCGGGAAATAGTTGCCTAGCCGCGTGAACCGCAGATTTTGCGGTGGCCCCAGATCCGAGGATTTGCACATTCTTGAAAGTCGTACTCGTGTGCTCACTAATTGCCTTCTGAATTCCGAAAGAATCTGTGTTGTAACCTTCCCAGCCGGAATCGGTGTGAACCAGAGTATTCACTACTCCGGTTTCGCTTGCAACCGGGCAACTTGCTTCCGAAAGCTGATAACCAACTTCCTTCAGCGGCATGGTCAAACTCAAGCCGCGCCAAGAGTCGTCTCTCAGTCGCAGGAAGTCTGCGAGTTCATCGGGTTCAATCCGATAACGACCGTAATCCCAATCCAAGCCCAGAAAATCATAGGCAGCCGCATGAATGGCTGGAGACTTTGAGTGTTCTATCGGAGACCCAATTACCGCGAGGTGAGTGCTAGCCATTCCAGCCCGGATTCTCTCGCATCCACTGCTGCCATTGCTTTACGGCTTTAGCGTGTCCGGCATAAGTGCTACTAAATACTGTCTCGCCTGTTTTCAGGTTGACGGCACAGAAGTAAATCCATTCTCCATCCGCTGGATGCAGCGCAGCATCAATCGCAACAGAACCGGGTGCTCCGATAGGGCCAATCGGTAGCCCTGGGTGCACATAAGTGTTGTAACCGTTGGGATCCGCGCGTTCGGCATCGGTGGTTGTGACCGTGTTACCGCCACTTCCGTAACTTACAGTTGCATCTGATTGCAGCAACATTCCAAAGTCAATTCGATTCAGGAAAACGCGAGAAACCTTGAAGAAATCCTCTCGAATTCTCGCCTCTTTTTGAATGATTGACGCGAGCGTCAAAACTCGGTGGCGATCTTTGGCGGCGACTCCAAACTTCTCCAACTCAACATTCATTCGATTCACCATCATTTCGATGATGACTTTTGCTGTCGAACTTGGTTCGAGTTCGTAGGTTGCTGGGAATAGATAACCATCTAGATTGGGCAGCGACGCTGACAAACCATAGTCTCGTGGATTAGCAACTGCTGCCTCGAATTCGGTTAGAGCTATTCCGCTCTCTTTGGAAAGCACCTTCAAAACAGCACTAATTCTCAGACCCTCTTTAATCGTGACTGTCTTCACCTGTCGTGATGAAGGGTCAGCTATAAGATCCAATGCGGAATCAGTGGACATTTTCAATCGGAGTTCGAATGTGCCGGGAATGAATTTTGGATCACGCGCAATAATTCGTTTGTAAGTGAAGTTGAAATTTTTGGTTACCCCGAGATTAACCAATTCAATGGCTACGTCTTCTCCAGTGTCACCCGCCTCAATGACTAACGTTGCCGCACCGGAACCAGGACCTGTGAAGTCCGCACCAGAAATCGTGTCAATGGCAGCTCGAATCTGTCCTCGGAATACATAGGCTGAGCCTGCGGAAGTCAACAGAACTATGGCAAGCACTAAAAGGGCGATCTTCTTCTTACTCATAGAACTCCATAAAATCATGTCCAGGAAACTTACCTGTTGCCTTTTCATATGACAAGGCGCTCTCAAGAATCAGGGTAGCAGCGGCGGCATCGATAACGCCTTTTGACTGCTTGGTATTTTTTCCAGAAGCGTGCAATTGGCTTTGCGCGGCCCTGGTGCTAAGGCGTTCATCGACCATTCGGACAGTCGAAACTCTTGCGTCAAACAAGGCCTTTGCAAAGGAAATCGCTAATTCGGTTGACGTTGTCCTCTCCCCTAGTAAATTCAGAGGTAGTCCGACATAAACCTCAAGAGGATCTTGCTCACGAATGATGGCTACGACTCTGTCAACAGCAAAATCATCATTCTGAACCGTTTCAAGTGGGCTGCAAATGATTCCATCGACAGAAGATACTGCCACGCCGATTCTGGCAACGCCAAAATCAATTCCGATACGCCTTCCAAGACGGATGCTAGACAAGTTCTTTCTCGATTGCAGCAATTGCCTGTGCCATGGCACTCGCGTTAGTTCCGCCACCCTGAGCCATGTCGTCCTTGCCGCCGCCGCCGCCGCCGAGTATGCCAGAAGCAAGCTTCACCAGCACTCCAGCCTTCACCCCGCGCGCTCTTGCACCTTCACCGGTCGCAACCAAAATCGCTGGCTTCTCAGCTACCACTGAGTGAGCAATAACAACAGAATCCACGCCTAGTTCTACCCGCAGTTGAGAGGCAATCGTTCGAAGTGATTCGATATTGTCCTGCGAACCAAGATCAGCTACAACAACCTTGTTGGCACCAACGGATTTCGCAGAGGCTAACCAAGTTGGGATGTTGCTGGCTACTGCCTGTTGTTCAAAGGCAGACAATCGCTTTTGAACCGAACGAAGTTCTTCGAAAGTGCTCTGCAGCTTCTCCTCAAGCGAACCGCTTGGGACCTTCGCAAGATCTGAGAGACGAGAAACGAGCGCGCGCTCTAGAGCAAGCGAACGGAAAGCTTCAATACCAACAAAGGCCTCAATACGTCTTGAACCTGACCCCACCGATGATTCGGCTCCAAGAGCCAGAAGCCCAATTTGGCTCGAACGACTTACGTGCGTACCACCGCAAAGCTCGCGAGACCAAGGACCGCCGATTTGAATTACTCGAACTAATTCATCATAGGTTTCGCCGAATAGTGCAACTGCCCCAAAATCCTTGGCATCGCCCTGACTCATCAAGTGAGAACTTACCGCTAGGTCGCGGCGAATAGCAAGGTTGCTCACCTCTTCAAGTTCGCTCTTTGTTTCAGCGGAGAGCGCCTGATTCCATGAGAAGTCCAAACGTAGATAACCAGGCTTGTTGTAAGAGCCAGACTGCAATGCGCTTGGGCCAAGAACCTGACGTAGCGCCGCGTGGAGCACGTGGGTGCCCGAATGTGCCTGGCACGCACCTAGACGCCAATTTTCATCAACCTTAGTCGTGGCCTTGGAATCTAGTGAAATTTGACCCGAACGAACTAGTACTTTGTGTGACACCAAGCCCTTTACCGGCTTCTGAACATCTAAAACTTCTAGTTCAAAGCCGTCGCCGATGATGAGTCCAGAGTCGGCGGCCTGACCACCCGATTCAGCGTAAAGACTGGTGGTGTCGAGGATGACTTCGCCAACGAAACCGGTTGATAACTCTTTGACTGCCGAACCTTCATGAATCAAACCAAGAACTTGTGCCGCTGATTCGAGTTCGTCATAACCGGTGAACTTGGTAACTCCCTTGGCGCGGAAGTCGGAATAAACCGAAAGATCGGTGCCACCTAGCTTCTTTTCGCGAGCGTCAGCCTTGGCTCGATCGCGTTGTTCATTCATCAAACTAGTGAAGCCTTCGCGATCAACCGTAATTCCGGCTTCCTCTGCGATTTCTAGAGTTAGGTCGATAGGGAATCCGTAGGTGTCATGTAGCAAGAACGCTGCATCACCACCCAATGCTGTTCCCTTAGAAGATTTAACGTCTGAAATTGCTTGGTCAAGTACCAGAGAGCCGCTAGTTAGAGTTCTGAGGAACGCTTCCTCTTCGGCTACAGCGGAAGTTGAGATTCGCTTGAAGTCGGTCTCTAGTTCTGGGTATGACTCCTTCATGGCATTCATAGAAGCCTTGAAAAGTTCGCCAATAACCGGCGTGGTCACACCCATCAAACGCATCGCGCGAATAGATCGACGAAGAAGGCGACGGAGAACATACCCACGGCCGTCATTTCCAGGAGAAACACCGTCTCCGATGAGCATCAAAGCGCTACGGATGTGGTCGGCAACTACACGGAGACGAACGTCATCATCGTTGTTAGCTCCATAGGTTTTGCCAGCAAGCTTCGCGGCTAGGTCTAAAACCGGGCGTACCTCATCGATTTCGTACAGGTTCTCAACGCCCTGCATCAAGAATGCAACGCGCTCTAGACCCATGCCGGTGTCGATGTTTTTCTTAGGAAGCTCACCAAGGATTTCGAAATCGTCTTTGCCAATACCTTTTCCACGCTCGTACTGCATGAACACGAGGTTCCAGATTTCGATGTAACGATTGTCGTCTGCTTCTGGGCCGCCCTCAATTCCGTAGGCTGGGCCGCGGTCGTAGTAGATCTCGCTGCAGGGACCTGATGGTCCAGGCTGACCAGTAGACCAGAAGTTGTCCTTCATGCCCAGTCGCTGAATACGTGCCATCGGAATATCAGCAATTTCACGCCAAAGTTCGATTGCTTCGTCGTCGTCTTTGTAAACGGTCACCCATAAGAGTTCAGGGTTGAGCTCAAGCCCACCCTTTTCCTGCGGCGAAGTTAGAAACTCCCAGGCAAAACTAATTGCTTCGCGCTTGAAGTAATCACCGAAGGAGAAGTTTCCATTCATCTGGAAGAACGTACCGTGACGGGTGGTCTTGCCGACCTCTTCGATGTCTAGGGTACGAATGCATTTCTGCACACTGGTCGCACGAGCAAAGGGAGCTGGGACCAATCCGGACATGTAAGGAATGAATGGGACCATTCCGGCGACTGTGAATAGCAGGGAAGGATCATCGCTGATCAGAGAAGCGGAAGGAACGACTGTGTGGTCTTTACTTGCGAAGAAGTCGAGCCAACGCCGCCTAATTTCAGCGGTTCTCATGGCTTACTTGGCAGTCTTTGGCTGAGCCGGACGCTTTGCAGCAGGCTTAGCTGCTGGTGCGGTCGACTTTAGCTCCTCGTCGTAGCCTTCGGTGAAGGCATTGACTAGAGTCTTTAGTTTGTCGGTAGCTTCGTCGTAGGCAGCCTTGGCCTTTGGGTTCTTCTCAATCTGCTTTGCAGCGATTAGACCAACCGTGATGCCGGAAAACAACCAAAAGATTTTTTTCATAACTGAACCTACTTCTTCTTACCAAGGAAGCTGGTGAAACCTTTGAGGTAACCAGCAAGTTTCAATAACGGAGAGCCGACCGAGGCGGAGAAAACAGCAACCAGTGACTGGAAGTTGTTACTCATGTCGGCCACGCTATCGGTGATTGCATCGATTTTGGCCAACTGCTTGTTGGTTTGATCAACGGTTTCGCTAAGACCCGAGAGTAGTGACGGCAAGCTGTCGTTGATTTCCTTGACAGTGTCGGTGGTTTCATCGAGTAATTTACCCAACTTCATCAGAGGCACGGCCAAGAAGATCACGAACATAGCTAGTGCTCCTGCAGCAATAATTGCTGCAATGTCGCCACCACTCATCGGTATCCTAACGTTTTGGTTTTAGCGAGCTGCGTAGTACTCAACCACGAGCTGAACTTCACAGGTTACTGGAACTTCAGCGCGCTTTGGGCGGCGAGTAAGCGTTGCGTGCAGCTTGTCTAGCTGAACATCGAGGTAGCCAGGAACCGGAGGAAGAACATCGACGTGACCGCCAGCTGCTGCAACCTGGAAAGGCTCGGTGCGTTCGCTCTTCTCGTGAACGTGAATGGTCTGTCCAGGCTTTACTCGGAAGGAAGGGCGGTCTACACGCTGCCCGTTGACCAGAATGTGACGGTGCACCACCATCTGGCGAGCCTGTGAGATGGTGCGGGCGAAGCCTGCACGAAGCACTAGGGCGTCGAGACGCATTTCTAGTAGCTCGACTAGGTTCTCACCGGTTAGGCCTTCGGTTCGCTTTGCCTCAACGAAGGTGTTACGAAGCTGTGCCTCGCGAATACCGTATTGGGCGCGTAGACGCTGCTTCTCGCGAAGACGAACGGCGAAGTCGCTGTCGGCCTTGCGCTTGGTGCGGCCGTGCTGACCTGGAGCGTATGGACGCTTCTCAAGGTACTTGGCTGCCTTTGGTGTAAGGGCTAGGCCTAGCGCACGCGATAGGCGGGTTTTGCTGCGGGTACGTGAAGTCTTAGACACGTGATCCTTTCGGAAGTTTCGTTAACAGTTAATACTGCCCAAAAATGCTCGGCTAATGAGCATCATTCTTCTCGACTCGCAGCCAGAGAGATTGAGAAAAATGGCAACTTCACAAGATTAGCAAGATTTTCGACTATTTGCCACGAATAATCTTCCGCAATCTCTCCCAAAGAGAAGCCTTGTCGCTTTCAGTGCCAAAATTCTTTGGCTGGTAGTAACCCCTCGCAGCAATCGTCGAGTCGACGTAAAGCTGATTTACGATTGCTCCCGGCTCGTCGTGAGGATATTTATAGCCCTTGCCATTTCCGTAACTTTCGGCGCCCGCATAGTTTGAAGACCTTAGAGGACTAGGAACTTCGACCACTAAGCCTGACTTCACATCATCGATAGCGCGATTGATGGCGTTATACGCAGAGTTTGATTTAGGTGCGAGCGCTAAGTAAATAGTGGTTTCGGAAAGTGCGATACGCCCCTCGGGCATCCCAATCAGTGCCACCGACTGAGCACACGCTGTCGCTAGCACTAGTGCATGTGGGTCGGCCAAACCAATGTCTTCGGCGGCGAGGATCATCAAGCGCCTAGCGATGAACCTAGGGTCTTCCCCACCCTGAATCATTCTGGCAAGCCAGTAGATTGCAGCGTCAACATCGGATCCTCGAACAGACTTTATGAACGCGCTAATAATGTCGTAGTGACTATCGCCGTCACGGTCGTAACGCACCGGGGTATCCGCAAGAGCAGTTGCGAAGTCGTCGATGTTTATTTCAGCTTGCTCACCCTTACCGGAACGCTGCCAAGCGGCGAAGGCAAGTGCTTCAAGAAATGTAAGCGATCTTCTGGCATCGCCCTGAGCCAATCTCACCAGCTCGGCTTCAGCATCGGCTGCTAACGAAACCAATCCCCCGAACCCGTTTTCTTCACGAAGTGCCCGCTGAACCAGTGCTTTCAAGTCGTTGTCTGCCAGAGGTTGCAGCTGAACAACTAGCGAGCGAGAGATTAGAGGAGCGATTACCGAGAAAGATGGATTTTCAGTGGTGGCTGCAACCAAAGTAACCCAACCCGCCTCAACTGCAGGAAGAAGTGAATCCTGCTGCGACTTAGAAAAACGGTGGATTTCGTCGAGGAACAACACAGTTTCGAGATTGTAAAGATCAGAGTCAGCCTTTGCTTGTTCGATTACTTCACGAACCTCTTTCACCCCAGCCGAAATCGCACTGAGTTGCACCAATTTCCTACCGGTCCGCGAGACGAGAACGTTTGTTATGGATGTTTTGCCAGTTCCAGGAGGACCCCACAGAAGAAGTGACTGAGCTCCCTTGCTCTCAGCATTCAGAAGCCGGAATAGCGGAGAGCCACTTTTTAGAACTTGCTGTTGTCCGACCACATCCTCGATACGGGTTGGTCTCATTCGAGCAGCCAGTGGCGTGCTCAGTTCAAAGATGGTTGCAAGTTGCACTTCTCAAGGCTACGACACCATTAGCCGCGCATTACTCAAGTAAACTAATGCGAGAAAGTTGGAGGAATTTTGGCTAAGAAAAGCGTGAAACTGTCGAAGGCAGCCGAGGAAAGAATCGCTAACTACCAGGCGAAGTCGACCTTGGTTGAAGGACGTGCCGAGGTTCGCAAAAAAGACAACTTGCTGGCAATCGCCGTTATTGCAGGGTCAATTCTGATTGCAGTCGCTTCGCAGCTAACCTACTACCACTTCGGTCCTGGAATTCCCAAACCAACCCCAACAGCTACCCCAACCGCAACTGCTCCAGACGCATCGCTTGCCGAAGAACGCGTTTGGACCGGTGCCATGAAGGTTGCCGGCGCTCCGATTGAATTCGAACTATACGGCGACAAGGCTCCAAAAGCCGTGGCTAACTTCGTTGACCTAACAAAAAAGGGTTACTTCGAAAACATCAGTTGCCACCGTTTGGTCACTGAAGGAATTTACGTCCTTCAATGTGGTGACCCATCTGGCACTGGAAGCGGTGGCCCAGGCTACCAATTTGGTCCAATTGAAAACGCACCGAAAGATGACTCCTACGGGCCAGGTGTGATTGCAATGGCTCGTCAGGGCGGGGCTGGCGACAGCATGGGTTCGCAGTTCTTCATCGTCTATAGCAAAAGCACGATCCCTTCCGACTCAGCAGGTGGCTATACCGTATTCGGTAAAGTCACTAAGAACCTAAGCGCGGTTGAGACTTTGGCCGCCAAGGGCACTGCCGATGGCAAAACCGATGGCGCACCAAAAGACAAAGTATTGCTAACAGCAATTTCAGTAAAATAAGCAAGTTCTTCTAAAAACGAGATAGGTAAACCATGACCACCACAGAATTCGGTCGCGTCGACAGCGAAAACAACGTCTACGTCATCGAGCCAAACGGCGAGCGAAAAGTTGGTCAGTACCCAAACGTTGCGCCAGAGGAAGCTCTTGCTCACTTCAAGCAGAAGTACGACGCGCTAGAGGGTGCGGTAAAGCTACTAGAACAGCGTGTCAACAAGAAGGCGGACGCAGATTCCATCAGTAAGGCTGCTGCCAAGCTAACCGTAGACCTAATTGAAGCCAATGCAGTTGGTAATCTTCAGGCACTTCGTGAACGCGTGCTAGCGCTTGCCCCAAAAATCCAAGACTTACTGAACTCCAAGAAGGCCGAAAACCAGGAGGCTGTTACCGCTGCACTTTCGGTTCGTGAGAGTATCGCAGCGAAAGCTGAAGCTCTGGCCAACGGTGATTTGTCAAAGGTTATTTGGAAAGACTTGAGTGCCACACTTAACACCTTGTTCGAGGAATGGCAGGCCGCGCAGAAGAGTGGCGCTCGCGTTCCTAAGGCAGAAGCCGATGCTATATGGAAGCGATTCCAAACCGCTCGCAATAAGGTCGAAAGTGCGAAGCGAGCATTCTTCGCTGAAGCAGGGAACAAGGCAAAAGCCGCCAAGGCAACCAAGGAATCCATTGTCAAGCGCGCCGAAGCCCTTGTGGCGAAAGGCTCAGACGCTGTTATTGAGTATCGCAAGCTACTCGATGAGTGGAAAGCTGCCGGACGCACCAAAAACGACGATGCACTTTGGGTAACCTTCAAGGCGGCTGGAGACGCAATCTACGCTGCTAAGGGTGAGCAAATGGCTGTTGTATCGGCTTCTCAGTCTGAGGCGCTCACGGCGAAACTGGCCTTGCTAGAAGAAGCCAAGGCAATTGACCCGACAAAAGATCTTGCCCAGGCGAAGCGGCTGCTAACCAGCATTCAAGACCGCTGGGAAAAAGCTGGACGAGTTTCTAGAAATGACCTCACCAAGACCGAAGACAAACTTCGTGCCATAGAGACAGCAGTTAAGAACGCTGAACGCGATCTTTGGAAGTCGACCGACCCAGCCGCCAAAGCTCGCAAGGATGACGTTTCTTTGAAGCTGGAAGAGGCTATCTCCAAGCTAGAACGTGAACTTGCTACCGCTACCGACAAGAAAAAGATTGCTGAACTTACCGAAGCACTTGAAGCCCGTAAGTCTTGGCTTGCTGTGGTTGTAGCCGCCGCTAAATAATTAGTTGTTGCTAACTCGGTAAACGTCGTAAACGGCGTCGATTCGGCGAACTGCATTCAACAGGTGGTCTAGCACCGCTGGGTCCCCCATCTCAAAAACGAAGCGACTCAGGGCCACCCTGTCACTTCTGGTTGAAACAGATGCCGAGAGAATGTTCACGTGATGTTCGGCGAGCACTCTGGTGACGTCGGATAGTAAACCACCGCGATCGAGCGCCTCGATTTGAATATTCACGAGGAACAGGCTCTTGGTGTGAGATGCCCAGGTGACATCCATGAGTCGCTCCGGTTGCTGCTCTAGTACTGCAACGTTCTTGCAGTCACTTCGGTGTACCGAAACCCCTGATCCTCGGGTCACAAAGCCCACGATTTTATCGCCAGGAACTGGTGTGCAGCACCTCGCAAGTTTTACCAGTACATCATCATCGCCACGAACCAAAACACCTGAATTGCCGCTGCGCTTGCGGTCTGCACTTATGTTCTTGGTTGGGAACTGGAACGGCACTGAGCTATCTTCGTCGTCTGAAATAGCAGCAGTAAGTTTCTCAACAACTGACTGTGCTGAAATGTGGTTCTCCCCCACCGCCGCGTATAGCGACTCCACATCGCCATAGCGCAGCTCGTTGGCCAACTTCACGATGCCGTCGGCAGCTAACAATTTCTGTAGTGGGAGGTTCTGCTTACGCATTGCCTTAGCGATAAGTTCCTTACCGGTTTCCACCGCTTCATCTTTGCGTTCATTGGAGAACCACTGCTTGATTTTTGCTTTGGCTCTCGACGAAGCTACGAAATTAAGCCAGTCTTGGCTTGGCGATGCATCGACAGATTTCGAGGTGAAAATTTCAACAACGTCACCCGAGTGAAGTTGGGTCTCCAGTGGGACTAAACGCCCATTAACCTTGGCCCCCATGGTTCGGTGACCGACATCGGTGTGAATTGTGTAAGCGAAGTCGACTGGAGTAGCTCCGGTTGGTAGGCCAACCACCTTGCCCTTTGGTGTGAATACGTAAACGTCTTTCGCACCGATTTCAAAGCGTAACGAGTCAAGGAATTCGGCTGGGTCCTGTGTCTCAGACTGCCAGTCGGTTAGGTGTTTCAACCAGGCTAGATCTTCCTCGCCGGCAACTGAAGAATCGCCTGCCTGCTCCTTGTATTTCCAGTGAGCAGCAACACCGTATTCGGCACGTTGGTGCATTTCGTGGGTTCTGATCTGAATCTCAACCGGACGCCCGTTAGGGCCAATGACGGTCGTATGTAGAGATTGGTAAAGATTGAACTTTGGCATCGCAATATAATCTTTGAAACGGCCTGGAACCGGGTTCCAGCGGGAGTGAATAGCACCAAGTGCCCCGTAGCAATCCCTCACGCTATCAACGAGAATTCGTATGCCGACCAGATCGTAAATGTCATCAAACTCGCGACCGCGAACCACCATCTTTTGATAGATGCTGTAATACTGCTTCGGTCGTCCGTCGACCTTGGCCTTGATCTTGTTGTCTTTGAGGTCTTCATTGATTGAGTCGAGAACGCCTTCAATAAACTCGGCACGCTTTGGTGTGCGCTGACGAACTAGGTTTACGATTTCTTCGTAAACTTTTGGATAAAGAACCGAAAACGACAGGTCTTCTAGTTCGTTCTTGATCGCGCTAATACCGAGTCGGTGAGCCAGCGGAGCATAAATCTCTAGAGTCTCTTGGGCTTTCTTCTTAGCCTTTTCAGGCTCAACAAAACCCCAGGTCCTGGCATTGTGTAGGCGGTCGGCCAGCTTAATGACCAGCACACGAATGTCCTTTGACATCGAAACCACCATTTTGCGAACGGTCTCGGCCTGAGCATTTTCGCCAAACTTGACCTTGTCTAGCTTGGTAACTCCGTCGACCAAGAGTGCAATTTCATCACCGAAGTCCTTTTGAAGCATCTCGAGCGAGTAGGCGGTGTCTTCCACGGTGTCGTGAAGTAAAGCGGCGGCCAAAGTAGTGGGGCCAATACCCAGATCGGCCAGGATTTTTGCAACCGCAATCGGGTGAGTGATGTACGGCTCGCCACTTTTGCGTTTTTGCCCTTCGTGCGCCTGATCGGCGACGACATAGGCGCGTTCGATTACCGACAGGTCGGACTTGGGATGATTACTTTTTGCAACGCGCAGAAGTTCGCTAACTTCTGCACTGTGTGAACCAGCGCGACCAAAAAGCCGACCGAATCCACTTCTAAGCGCTTGAATAGAGCCCGTGGCGTTGTTGTCTGACAACTAAGCACACTCTCCTATCAACGATTAGCTGCGCTTGGCTAGTACTTTTGCAGCGGCTGTTTTGAACTTGGCTTCACTTTCGCGAAGCTGAGAATAGAACGGCGACGCGATAAAGATGGTTGAGAAAGTTCCAACCAACATACCAATGAAGATTGCCAGTGAAATGTCGCGTAGGGTTCCGGCCCCGAACACAATAGCTCCGATGAAGAGAATCGAAGCCACAGGCAAGATTGCAACGACGGTGGTGTTGATTGAACGAACCAAGGTCTGGTTGATAGCTAGATTCACGCGCTCCGCGAAGGTAGCAGTTTCACTGAATTCAACTTCTTCGGTGTTTTCACGAATCTTGTCGAACACAACAACCGTGTCGTAGAGGGAATAACCAAGAATCGTGAGGAAACCAATCACGGCAGCCGGAGTTACTTCAAATCCGAAGGCGCCGTAGATGCCAGTAGTAATTACCATGTCATGAAGCAGGGCGATCATTGCTGCGATCGACATCTTCACTGTGCGGAAGTACAGTGCCATTAGAACAGCGGCTAGCGCTAGGAACCAGAGTAGACCTACGAAAGCCTTGCTGGTGACATCTCCACCCCAAGAGGCGCTGATGTAGCTCGAAGAGACCGCGGAACTCTCTACCGAGTAGGCGGCAGCTAGCTTCTTACGAAGCGACTCTGATTGGGTGTCTTCAAGTTGAGGAGTCTGAAGGCGTACCGAGTTGGTACCAACAGTTGAAACAACAACTTCTTTACCAGGAAGTGCGCTTTCGGCAGCACTTCGAGCCAATTCGGTTCCCTTGCTAGCACCACCGGTGATAGTGAATTCTGAACCACCCTTGAACTCAATACCGAAATTGAATCCGTTGTGAAGAGTAAATGGAAGGATCGCTGAAACCACAATGAGCAGAGCGCTAATGGTGTACCAGAGCTTGCGTCGGCCAACGAAGTTAATTGACTTGTCGCCGGTGTAAAGGGCATCGCCCAAATCTTTGAATTTAGACATTACTTTTCTCCGCCGTTGTTGCTTGCTGCCTTGCGCTCGGCAATGGTCTGGCGCTTCTGTGACTCATTAGCAGATTTACGGTTGCGAGCAACCGACTGGTCCACGTTTCTAAACGAGAATCGCCCTTTGTACTTTTCACCAGTCAGTGCTTCCACCTGAAAACCTGACCAAGGGTGACCGGAAGAGAAGAACTTAAGGTTGGCAAACAAAGTTAGAAGTGGCACTGTGAATAGCGTCACAACTGCAAGGTCGATAACCGTGGTGAGACCAAGAGTAAACGCAAAACCACGAACGTTTCCGACAGTAAGGAAGTAAAGAGTTCCTGCAGCTAGAAGGCTAACGATGTCGGAGACTAAAATCGTTCTCCAGGCTCGCTTCCAACCGCTACCAACGGCTACCGCCAATGGACGACCTTCGCGAAGTTCATCGCGAACACGTTCGAAGTAAACAATGAAGGAGTCGGCAGTAATACCAATTGCCACAATCAAACCCGCGACCCCAGCTAGCGACAAGCGGTAGTCCATGCGCCATGAGAGCAAGGTAATGGCTAGATAAGTCAATCCAGCGGCAACCACGAGCGAACCGATGGTCACAGAAGCCAGAGCGCGGTACTGGAACAGTGAGTAGATCAAAACCAAAAGCATACCGATCGCTCCGGCAATCAAACCGCTCTGAAGCTGCTGAGTTCCCAAGGTCGCAGAGATGTTCTCCTGGCTCTCAACCTGGAAGCCAATCGGCAGTGAACCGTACTTCAACTGGTTTGCAAGGCCACTAGCTGCGTCCATGGTGAAGTCACCGGTAATTTGAGCTGTACCCGAAGTGATTACCGCTTGGATTGCAGGTGCGGTCACGATGTAGCCATCGATGGTCACAGCAAACTGATTACGTGGAGAGCTAAGTGGGAACAAACGCTCGGTAACCTTGCCGAACTTGGATCCGCCAGCGTCAGTGAACGTGAGGTCAACTGCGTAGGCTCCGGTAGCAGAACCGTTGCTCGTGGTTACCGGGTTCGCAAGTGCCTTGCTGATGTCGGTTCCATCTAGCTCAACAGGACCGAGAATGAACTTGGCTGTGCGGTCGCGGTCGCAGGTAACGATTGGCTTGGAAGGATCGTCAATTTGGCCTGGTGCGCGGAACTGAGTTGAACAGTCTAGAGCTTCGTATTCTGCCTGTAGCTCCTTGGATACCCAGTTCAAGTCACTGTTATCGGTAGGTGCCGCAGTAGAAGTTGCGATTGGCGTCGAAGAAGGAAGTGTTGGGGTTGGCTTTGGATTGTCTTTGGTAGCTGCCGGAGTGACCAAAGCGGTCGCGCCAATGCCGGTAACCAATACTGGTCGGAACTCGAGCTTTGCACTTGCCTTGATCAGTTCGAGAGTTGACTCAGAAGGGGTTCCTGGGATGCTAACCACAATGGCAGCTTCTTTACCCTGACCCTGGGTCACAATTTGAGCCTCAGAAACACCGGTTGAGTCAATGCGCTGACGAATGATGTCAACGGCTTGCTGAAGTTGTTCAGCCGATGCGGTCTTTCCGCCATCAACGTTTGGCTTGAGAATGACCTGAGTACCGCCCTGAAGGTCTAGAGCGAGCTCAGGAACATAAGTTGCACCTTCGACATTGCTCAACTTCGCACCCGTAATCAGTGCAGCGAAAGTGATGAAGACTACGAGGAGCCACGCGAGGCGCGTGCGAGCTTTTTTATTAACGCTGGAATCTGCCATTTTAAGTTACTTCTTTACCGCGGTCTTTTTGGCAGCTGGCTTCTTAGCAGCTGGCCTCTTAGTGGTAACAGCCTTCTTCTCCGGAGCGTTTTCAACAACTCGAACAACTGCGCCCTTAGCAACCTCAAGGGTTGAACTTGCGCTGGTCAAAGTGATGCGGTCGTCGGTGATCGAAACGATCTCGCCGTAGATTCCGCTGTTCAACATAACTCGCGCGCCTGGCAAAACCTTGGTTGCCATTTCGGCAGCCTGAGCCTTGCGCTTGCGACCGCTCAGCATCATGAACACAACCATTCCACCGATAAGGATGATTGGGAAGAATTGATCTAGAGCAGGCATAGGGAAAGTCCTTTAGTTACGTTGATGTGGCGCTACCTACAAATTATAGGTCAAGGGTGGTCTGAGAAGAGCCTGAATAAGGGTGTTTACCCATATGTAGGTAAGCCGCCGCAGTGGCCTCACGACCGCGTGGAGTTCTAACGATGAGACCCGTTCTTACCAGATATGGTTCAACCACAGATTCGATCGTGTCGGCTTCCTCTCCCAGAGCTACAGCGAGAGTTGAAAGTCCAACCGACTTGTTCGCATATCTTCCGGTCAGTAATTCCAGCAGCTGTTTGTCGATTCGATCGAGACCAAGTTCGTCCACTTCATATAGTGCCAGGGCGTCCTTGGCTACGTCGACGGTCACAATTGCGTGATTGCGAACCAAGCCGAAGTCTCTAACACGACGAAGCAGGCGGTTGGCAATGCGCGGAGTTCCTCGAGAGCGACTGGCAATTTCCGCGAGAGCGGCTTCATCGTGCTGAACGCCCAAGTGCACGGCACTTCGACGCACGACTTCTTCTAACTCGGATGCATCATAAAACTCGAGGTGTCCGGTGAATCCGAAGCGGTCACGAAGCGGGGTGGGAAGCATTCCCGACCTAGTCGTTGCCCCAATTAGCGTGAACGGAGAAAGCTCAAGAGGAATTGAGTTGGCTCCGACTCCCTTACCAACCATGACGTCGACGCGGTAATCCTCCATTGCGAGGTAAAGCATCTCTTCCGCGGAGCGAGACATACGGTGAATCTCGTCTATGAAAAGAATCTCGCCTGGAGTGAGCGAGCTCAAGATTGAAGCCAAATCGCCAGCGTGTTGGATTG
>JBJOJC010000137.1:0-2842 GCA_046046825.1 Actinomycetota bacterium
TTTTCGCCACAATGATTGCGTTTTCAATCTCGCTGGTGTTTTTCCGAAAGCTACGCACGGCGTCTAGCGCCCAGCTGGTTCAAGCGGTTTCGAAGCCAAAATCTGGCGTCGACGAAACTCACGAAGACTAAACCAGCACCCAAAGACCTAGCGCCAAAAGCGCCGAGTAAAGCAGTGCCGAGTAGCTGGTTAGCTTCAACGCCAAGATGTGTTCCTTTGGTGTTTTCGCCGTGGTCACAATCAACGTGAGCGGCAGTAGCAACAGAACTAGGGCCAGCGGAATAACAAAGGCGTAGGTCAGGTGAATCGTGGCGTAGGTGTAACCGAATGCCAAAGGAAGCCAGAGCATCGCCAGGTAGATTACCTTGGCTGGCGTTTTGCCCACGCGCACGGCAAGAGTCTTTTTTCCAACCGGACGATCGGTTTCGATGTCACGGATGTTGTTAATCATCAAAACTGCAGAAGCGAAAAGCCCGAGGCCAATTGCTCCAGGAGTCGCAATCAGCAATACCTCGTTCGACTCAAACATCATTGGGAACTGAACGTACACGGTTCCAAAGACTGCGACGATTCCGAAGAAAACGAATACCACCAGTTCGCCGAGGCCGGCATAGCCGTATGGACGTTTTCCACCGGTGTAGAACCAGGCGGCCAGGATGGCTATCGCGCCAACACCGAGTAGCCACCAAAGACCACTGATGGCAATCAGGGCCAGGCCGGCTAATCCACCGAGACCTAGGAAGGCGAAGGCAACTAACTTCACAGTGCGCGGTTTAAAAGTTCCCGAACCGGTCAGACGAAGCGGTCCAACGCGGTTGCTGTCGGTGCCGCGCACGCCGTCGGAGTAGTCGTTTGCGTAGTTCACGCCGATTTGGAGAAAGAGTGCCACCGCGAGCGCCAGCAGAGTCTTCACCCAATCGAACGCCTGCAAAGTGTTGGCAATTCCGGAAGCCACGATGATCGGAGCCACCGCGAGCGGAAGTGTGCGGAGTCTGGCTCCCTCAACCCAAAGGCTTAGATCGCTTTGCTTATTAGCCAAGGTTTCCTCCCAAAGTTTTTGCCTGCTCGGTTAGTTCGATTAGGTCTGGCTTGCCACTCATCAGGGTTGGAAGTGCGTCGATAGCCTTCCACTGACCCGATTTGGCAACCACGCCCAGCGTGAAGTGTGCCTTCGATGCGTCGAAGTTGGCACCATCGGCCAAAGTCACGAAACAAACGAAGGTTTCGCCAAATTTCGGGTGCGGTGCCGAAACGGCTGCCGCGGAAACCACGCCAGGCTGCTTCAGAGTCCACTCTTCAACGGCTTCGAGCGAAAGCTTGTGGGCGCCGGAAATTACCACGCGGTCGGCTCGGCCCTTCACATACAGCTTGCCGTCGGTGAACTGCCCTAAATCTGAAGTGATGTAGGGGCGCTTCACGTTTGAGGCCAAGGTTGGTGAATCGATGGCGATTAGGCCATCTTCCAAGATTGAAAGTTCAACGCCGTCGAGTGGTTCACCGTTGTAAACCACGCCACCACAGGTCTCGGCCATGCCGTAGGTGGTAACGATGTTGATGTCTTTTTTGCGAAGCGCATTGATAGTGGTGCGATTCGGCTTCTGGCCACCGATCAGAATGGCGTCGAAGCGCTGAAGCGAAGCGAGTAGGGTTGGCTCGGTCTCAAGGCTCTCCAACAGGCGATCCAGTTGAGCTGGCACCAAAGAGGTGTAACGGCGTTCGCCGGTCATGAGGCTGGCGGCTCTGGCAAAGCCTTCAGCGGTAAACGGCATCGACGTGTTCATCAGCACCGGCTGGGTGTCGGCTACCAGTGAGCGAACCAAGACCATAGCTCCGGCAACGTAGTTGATCGGAAGGGCGAGCAGCCACTGGCCATTTACACCCAAACGCTTTGCCGACATTTTGGCAGCTGCGGTAAGTGCTTTGGCTGAAAGTTCGAGGCGCTTCGGTGTTCCGGTCGAGCCACTCGACTCAACGATCAGACCAACCTTCTCATCAACCTCATCCGGCAAACCGTGAACCTCTGGCATCAAGCCATTCACTTCTGGCGGGGTGATAAAAAGTGCTTGCGAGCCATCGAGCACGTTACCGAGTGCGAGAAGCGCCTTGACCGGGTCGTTGGCTCCCACGAGCAGAAGAGGTTTCATCGGATTGCTTAGAAGTGCCATGGGAACGCCGACCAGTTCGGTTCGCGTCGTTCTAGAAAAGCGTCGCGGCCTTCAACAGCCTCATCGGTTCCGTAGGCAAGTCGGGTGGCTTCGCCGGCGAAAATCTGTTGACCAACCAGGCCGTCGTCTACCGCGTTGAACGCATACTTGAGCATTCGAATCGACTGCGGGCTCTGAGCCAGAATTCGCTCGGCCCAGGCGATACCGGTTTTCTCAAGCTCAGCGTGATCAACCACAGCGTTCACCACACCGATTTCATAAGCGCGCTTGGCATCGTACTCGTCGGCCAGAAAGAAGATTTCGCGGGCAACCTTCTGACCAACTTGGCGAGCGAGGTAGGCGCTGCCATAGCCGCCATCGAACGAACCAACCGTTGAGTCGGTCTGCTTGAACTTGGCGTACTCGCGTGAGGCAATGCTCAGGTCGGCGATAACGTTTAGCGAGTGACCGCCGCCGGCTGCCCAGCCAGACACCAGAGCGATTACTACCTTTGGCATGAAACGGATCAGGCGCTGAACCTCAAGAATGTGAAGGCGGCCGCTGGAAGGCTGACCATCCTGGTACTCGTAGCCCTGTGGGCCTCGAACGCGCTGGTCTCCGCCGGAAGAAAATGCCCAACCGGCGTCTTTTGGCGAAGGACCGTTTCCAGTAAGCAAAACCACGCCAACCTTGGCGTC
>JBJOJC010000138.1:0-20240 GCA_046046825.1 Actinomycetota bacterium
GATGCTGACCGCTTCAACATTTAGTAGCGCTTCAACGCGGGTCTTCAAAGACTCCGGGTCAACATCGGTTCCGTCGAGAGTAATCGAAGTCTTAGCGTCGTCGGCCTTGCCCTTTAGGAAGTAGCGCGAGTCAACGATTGCCATAACGAGAACCATGAAGCCGGCGTATTCAATCTTTTCCATGAGGTTGAACCCGGTGAGGCCGATAATCAAACCTGAGCCAAGGCCAACCAATAGGTAGGCCATCGAAATCCATGACGCAGTCGACGAACGCAGACGAATAATGCTCACAACAGCGAACAGCGCGAAACCAACACCTAGTGAAAGGGTGTACGAAGCGAGGGCTCCGGTGAGTGACCAGAGAGTGATGTTGATGGCGGCAATGGCGATGGCCATTTCACGTTCGCGGTGTCGGCGGTAAAATAGAACAAAGGCCAAAATCGCAACTACTACTAGGTCTACGCCCAGCGAGGCAAAAAATTCAAACGGGTCAACTCGAAGCATGGAGCAAGTCTAAACCTATGGTTAATAAAAGGTTGCCACTGCTGCTCTCGATAACCAGCGTGGTTCTTGCCATCGCGGTTGTTGCCGTAGTCATTTTCTTCCCAGGGCTTTTCGCCGCCAAGCCGGGCGCCTCCGCCAAACCTGTTCCAACCGAAAAACCAGTTCCAGTTGTAAACGAGCTGGATCGCATCTTCGACCCGAGCAAGATTTCGCAAACCTTCATCGAGCTTCCGCAGAAGAGCATCGACAAGCTAAACAGCTACAACAACGAGAAATACGTTGCCGCCAAGTTCAAGCTCACCTACGACGGCACCACCACCCAGCAGATCAACGTTGGTATTCGCATCAAGGGAAGCACCACCCACTCTCGCCTGAACAACCTTTACTACCGACCTTCGTTCAAGATCAAGTTCGACTGGGCGCCTGGCTATAAAACCCAAACCCTATTCGGCAAGCGCTCACTCACTTTCAACGCCTTTGTTCAAGACAACTCGCGCATGCACGAAACCTACTCTTATATGGCGTATCGAGCGATGGATGTTCCGGCGCCTCGAACCGGCTACACCACCATCTCTTTTGAGGGCGAAACCCTGCCTCAGAAACCGAACCGCGGGCTCTACCTGGTTTTGGAATCGGAAGACGAAGAGTTCTTTGCCGATCACTTCCAGGATGTAACCCAGCACGTTTACGAAAACAACCACGACGTAACCGACTTCGACGAAGCTAAGGTCGGTGGCGACGTTGAGGTGAGCACCTATTTCAAGGTGAAGCAGGGCTGGAAGGCAACTCCGAACCGCGACGACCTACGGGCACTGGTGAAGGCTGCCAACCTGAGCGGAACCAAGTTCTGGAGTGGTCTAGACACCGTGGTAGACCGCGAGCGCTTAGTGATGCTCTGGGCAGTCGATAACTTCACCGGAAACTGGGACACCTATTCCGGGCCGCTTCGCAACAACTTCACTTTCCGTTCCAACATTGCCGGCAAATTCACTTTTGTTCCTTGGGGTACCGACCAGTCGTTTGGTGAGAACCTGTTCAACGACCCCGGAGCCCGCGTTCGCATCCCCGGCTATCGCCTGCCTGTAAAGAGCAACGACGATTTCTTTATTACTGTCGACAAACCTTGGACCGCCTACCCCGGCAGCTACCTGTTCGCCTACTCGGCCGGCATTCGTGATATGGCCAAGATGGAGAATTACCAGATCTTGCGCGGCAAGATGTTCACCAAGTGTCTGAACCACGCTCCTTGCGCGACTCTCTACTTCCAAGACCTTCAGAAGGTGAACGAGTGGGCGAAGCTTCAGGATTACCCGGCCAAGATGACCGCGACCAAAGCGCTGATCGAGAAGCACCTCACCGCCTACCAAAAGGCCGAAGCCGAGCGAACCATCAACTGGACGCCTAAGCAGATCAAGCGAATCGACGAAGCGCTGAAACGAAACTGCAAGCTCGACGACGCCAGCTTGGTTACCTCGTGCAAGGATGCCAATGGTAAGTGGTGAGCTTAGAGTAATGGCCGGAGCCACGGTTTTAGCCCTGGCACTTGGCGTTTCGGCGATCTTCGCCCCAGCAGCCCCAACCATTTCGACCCCTAAGCCAACGCCGACTCAAACGGCCGACCCAACCCTGCTAACCGACCTTGGCGAAGTTTTCAACCCAACTGCCATTAGCGAAATCAAGCTCGACATCCCAAATAAGTCGAAGAAGGTTTTAGAAAACAAAAACCGCGACGACTACGTGCCGGCCACTTTCCAAATAATCGTTGGCGCGAAGGCGTCGCCAGTTATGAACGTTGGCATCAAGATCAAGGGAACCACTTCCCGGCAGGCGATCACCACCACCTACGCCTACACCTCGTTCAAGGTGAAGTTCAATTTCGGCAAGGGTAACAAAACCCAAACCCTGCTTGGCAAAAAGAGCCTCACACTCAACGCCATGACCCAAGACTCGTCGAAGATTCACGAAACTTTCGCTTATGAGGCCTACCGCACCAACGGGGTTCCCGCCTCTCGCACCGGCTACGCGCACCTAACCCTGAGCAAAAACATTCCGAAGCCAGATCGCGGGCTCTACCTGGTGCTCGAATCACTTGATGACGAATTCCTCGCCGACAATTTCACCGATGTCACCCAGCACCTCTACGAAAACAACCACAACTTCAACGAGCTCTACCCTCCAACCGTTGGGAAGAACGTTAAAGAAGACGGACGATTTAATGTGAAGGAGGGTTGGAAGGCCACCCCGAACCGCAACGACCTTCGCGCCTTCGCCAAGGGCATCCAAGCCAGTGGCAAGAAACTCTGGGACTTCCTCGAAACCAACACCGATCGCGATTCCCTAATCATGCAATTCGCGGTTGATAACTTCACTGGCGGATGGGATACCTACTCCGGCCCGCTAATCAACAACTATCACCTGCGCTCAAACCAACTCGGCCGCATGACCATGATCCCGTGGGGTTTGGATAACACCTGGGGTGAAAACTGGTTCAACGACATGAAGAGCACCACCTGGGTGAAAAGCTACGAAGCACCCACTAGGGCTCACGACAACTTTTTCTTCCCGGTCGACACCAGAACCGCCGCTTTCCCCGGTAGCTTCCTGATTGCCTACGGCGCCGGCGTGAGCGAATCTGAAAAGATGACCACCTACCAACTAGGTCGCGGCCAACTGTTCTGGAAATGCCTGAACTACTCCCCTTGCAAAACCCAATACTTTCAAAACCTGCAACAGGTGAGCCAGTGGGCCACCGACACCAAGCTCAGTGAGCGAATGGTGGCAACTGCAACCATGATCAAGAAATACTCCGACGGCTACGACCGAGCGGAACAGAAAAGAACCGCCGAGTGGGTTGCAAAGCAGCAGGAGCGAATCGCTAAGGCAATTGCCAAACACTGCGAATTACAAGAAAACGTAATTCAGAGCTGCCAATAGGCACGCAACCCTTGCGTGGAAGCCCAAGTGGGCCAGCCATTCACGCTAAACTTGAGGCATAAGGCATCGTCGCCACAGCCCAAATAAGTGCAACAGCAACCACCGCAGGAGATATTCCGTGCCAAAAATCATCGTCGAAGTTATGCCAAAGGCAGATCTACTAGACCCTCAGGGCAAGGCTGTAGCCAACTCCCTAAACCGCACCGGTCACGCAAGCATCACTGCAGTGCGCATCGGTAAGCGAATCGAACTTCACTACGACAACACTCCAACCGAACAGCAGCTTGAAGAGGCGAAGCAGATCGCTGCCAACTTCCTAAGCAACGGTGTCATCGAAGACGTCGTCGCAGTAACCATCGAGGCGTAAGCCATGAAGATCGGTGTAGTCACCTTCCCAGGCACCCTAGACGACCGCGACGCCCAGCGCGCAGTTCGCCTAGCCGGCGGAACCCCAGTACCGCTTTGGCACGCCGACACCAACCTTCACGAAGTAGACGCAGTGGTTCTGCCAGGCGGCTTCTCCTACGGCGACTACCTCCGCTGCGGCGCAATTGCTGCCCAGGCTCCGGTAATGCAGACCATCATTGAGAAGGCAAACCAGGGTTTGCCAGTGCTCGGTATCTGCAACGGTTTCCAGGTGCTCGTTGAAAGCCACCTGCTTCCTGGCGGCCTAATCCGCAACGAAAACCAGCACTTCATCTGCCGCGACCAGATCCTCGAGGTTGAGAACAACACCACCGCTTGGACCAACCAGTTCAAAATCGGCGAACACATCACCATCCCGCTGAAGAACGGTGAGGGCGGCTACATCGCCGATGCCGAGACCCTGAAGCGCCTCGAAGGTGAAAACCTAATCACCTTCCGCTACGTGGACGTAAACCCAAACGGCTCAATGAACAACATTGCGGGCCTGAGAAACGCCAAAGGCAATGTCGTAGGACTTATGCCTCACCCAGAGCACGCTGTTGAAGCCGGCTTCGGACCAGACATGCCAGAAGCCATGCGTTCAGGCGTCGACGGCCTCAAATTCTTCACCTCGGTAATCCACTCGCTAGTAAACGCGTAAGGCCAAGAACATGCTTAACAAAAAGACTGCAACCAACGTAGACACCACGAAGGAAGCCAAAAACACTCCAGAAAAGCACCAGCCTTGGAAAGAGCTCGGCTTAAAGCTTGAAGAGTACGACGAGATCAAGAACATCCTTGGCCGCCGCCCAACCAGCGCCGAACTAGCCATGTACTCAGTCATGTGGTCTGAGCACTGCAGCTACAAGTCCTCCAAGATTTACCTCCGCCAGTTTGGCGAGAAGGTCACCCCAGAAATGACCAAGAACCTCATGGTCGGTATGGGCGAAAACGCCGGTGTAGTCGACATCGGCGAGGGCTGGGCGGTAACCTTCAAGGTTGAAAGCCACAACCACCCAAGCTACATCGAGCCTTTCCAGGGCGCTGCCACCGGTGTTGGCGGAATCGTTCGTGACATCCTCACCATGGGCGCTCGTCCAATCGCGGTTATGGACCAGCTCCGTTTCGGTGCCCCAGAAAACCCTGACACCCGCCGCGTCGTCGACGGCGTTGTTGCCGGCATCTCCTTCTATGGCAACTGCCTAGGCCTACCAAATATCGGTGGCGAGACCGTCTTCGACAAGGTCTACCAGGGCAACCCGCTGGTCAACGCCCTATCCGTTGGCGCCCTACGCCACGAAGACCTCAAGCTTGCCAAGGCATCGAACCCTGGCGACCTAGTTATTTTGTTCGGTGCCCGCACGGGAGCCGACGGCATTGGTGGCGTATCCGTGCTTGCCTCTGAAACCTTCGACGCCGACGGCCCAAGCCGCCGCCCAGCCGTTCAGGTTGGCGACCCATTCGCCGAGAAGGTGCTCATCGAGTGCTGCCTCGAGCTCTACAAAGCCCAGGTCGTTGCCGGTATTCAAGACCTCGGTGGCGCGGGCCTCTCCTGCGCAACCTCCGAACTTGCCTCAAACGGCAACGCCGGCATGCGCGTTCAACTTCAAGACGTACTCCTCCGCGACGACTCTTTGACGCCAGAAGAAATCCTCATGAGCGAAAGCCAGGAGCGCATGATGGCGATCGTCCCTAAAAAGGACAAAGAAGCCTTCGTAAAGATCGTTGAAAAGTGGGAAGTCGAATACTCGATCCTCGGCGAAGTAATCAAAGAACCGAGACTTTACATCAACTGGGGCGACGAAGAGATCGTCAACGTTCCTCCTCGCACCGTTGCCCACGACGGCCCTGTCTATGAGCGACCTGTCAAGGAACCTACCTGGCTAAAGAAACTAAACAAGGACACAACAAAAGACCTAGCTAAGAGTGAAAACCCTGAAGAGCTTGCCACCCAGCTCATGCAGATCATCACCAGCCCTAACCAGGCCAGCAAGAACTACATCACCGACCAATACGACCACTACGTTGGCGGCAACACCGCCCTCGCCATGCCAGACGACGCCGGAATGATCCGCGTCGACGAGACGAGTAGCTTGGGAATAGCAATAGCAACCGACGCCAACGGCCGCTATGGTCAGCTCGACCCTTATGCCGGCGCCCAACTAGCACTTGCCGAAGCATATCGAAACGTTGCCACATCCGGCGCAGTCCCAGCAGCAGTCACCAACTGCCTTAACTTCGGCTCGCCTGAAAACCCTGAAGTTATGTGGCAGTTCAAGCAAGCAACCGCCGGCCTCGCCGACGCCTGCCTAGAACTTGGCATCCCAGTAACCGGTGGAAACGTCTCCTTCTATAACCAAACCGGCGACGTAGCCATCCACCCAACCCCAGTAGTTGGTGTGCTCGGTGTCATCGACGACGTCGCAAGAAGAATCCCTTCCGGATGGCAAGACGCCGGTCACAACATCTACCTCCTAGGCACCACCGAAGAAGAGCTCGACGGCTCAGTCTGGTCTGAAGTAATCCACGACCACCTCGGCGGCCTTCCTCCTAAGGTCAAACTCCAGGAAGAAAAGAAACTAGCCGAAGCACTAAACGCTGCAAGTCTCCAAGGACTCCTCGCCTCCGCCCACGACCTCTCCGAAGGCGGCCTGGCCCAAGCGCTAGTGGAATCAGTATCTAGATTCGGTGTTGGAGCCCGCGTTTACCTAGACGAACTCAAAGCCGACAACAAGATCTCAACAACCGCCGCACTATTCTCCGAAACACAAGCACGCGTCTTGGTTTCAGTGGGCCGCGAAGACGACGTCAAGTTCATCGGCCTCTGCGAACAGCGCGGCATCCCAGTAACCCGCATCGGCGTCACCGACACCGAACCAACCCTCGAAATCCAGAACATCGCCTCCTGGCCAATCGCCGACCTGAAGGCAGCTTCAGAATCAACGTTGCCTGAACTTTTCGCGTGAGAAAATTAGCGAAATTCCTTGCAGCCTTCCTTGTAGCGTTTCTAGCCTCTGGCTTTTCTGTTAGTGCGGCTTCCGCAGCGGAAGCCTCCTGGACCACGCCAAGCACGCAGTTGGAGACTCAAAGTCCTCATGGCAACATGGTGACTTTACCGAACGGCACGGTTCTGCTCCACTGGGTTGAAGTAATTGACTCCAAGAGCGTCTTGAGAATTAAGACGAAATCACTGGGTTCAGCCAACTGGTCGACCCCGGAAAGCGTTACACCAGAAAACGTCAACACCAGTATTTCAAGCGCCACGTTCAGCGGCGACGCAGCGGGCAATTTGATTGCCGTTTGGTATGACACCACCGGTGACTACAAAATGAAAGCTTCAGACAAACGCGCGGGTCAAAGTTGGACTACGCCCGCCGTTATCGGCGACGGATTCGATGGTGGAGCCGGAGATCCTCAACTTGTAACTGACTCAACTGGCAGCACAACGGCATTCTGGCCCGCCTACATCGGCCAATGGACATTGCAAACAGCAGAACTCCCAGCAGGTGGAACCTGGTCTCCAACCCAGACCATAAACAATGAATGTGCCGACCTGCGAGGCGTTGTGGGAAAGAACGGCGTAGTCACTCTCGCCTATAAGAGCAACGACGGTGTCGACAGAATCAAAGTTCTATCAAAGCAGTTCGGTCAAGGCTGGGGCGCGCCCGCGTTCATCTCGCCTTCAAACTTCAACGCGACCGCTCCCCAAGTTGCCATCTCCCCAGATAACGAAGTCACCGTCGCCTGGCAGAAGGATGTTAACTCAGAGTATTCTCAGGTCCAAGCAGCAACTCGATCGGCTGAAGGAACCTGGAGCGAAGCCGTCGATGTTTCTCTCAACAACTATGTTGCGCAATGGCACTCAATTTCATCTGACACAGAAGGAAACGTCACGCTTATCTGGACATCGAACGACCGAAACGGTGGTCCTTGGATTCGCGTTACGGCAACTAAACCTCACGGAGGAGCCTGGACTAGCCCTGTTGAGTTCAGTGCAAATTCAAACGAACTGCAGTTATCCACTTTGACCAATGGTTCAACGTTGGCCGTTTGGACTGTCAGTGGCGCCTCGAATGAAATCAAATACTCCATCAAGCCATTGAACGGCAGCTGGACCTCCGCTCAAACTATCTATACCAGTGAAGAAATGATGGCTGGCCTAAAACTCGGGTCACGCCCTAATGGCACCGCGATCGCAATGTGGTGGCAGTGGGTGGGTGGCGGACCTCACGATCCTCAACCTGTCTACAAAATGCAAACCGCTGAACTGAACTACAGCTTCCAAGTCACCTATAACGTCAACGGCGGGCTTGGAACCCAACCCGAAACCCAAACGTTCACCACCAACACAACAACCCTCGCTAGAACCCTGCCAGCCGACCTCAAGAAAGCCGGCTACGAGTTCTTGGGTTGGAACACCAAAGCAGACGGCACCGGCCAAGCAGTGGTAGCAGGAACCGCCTTCACCCCAACCGAAGACTCCACCCTCTTCGCCCAGTGGACCCCAGCCGAATCCCTCGCCGCAACCGGCGGAAACCTCCTGCTTCTATCAGCCTTAGCCGCCCTCTTTCTCATGCTGGGCTCAATGATGCTCGCCTCATCAAAACTAGAACTCCGAGCAATAACGAGACATCATTTCTAACCACCACAGGACACTGCCAAAAAATCACACGCCGCTATTCCGTTAAGCGTTCGCGACTCAACCTTCTGATC
Organism: Actinomycetota bacterium; assembly: GCA_046046825.1. GTDB lineage: Bacteria > Actinomycetota > Actinomycetes > Actinomycetales > Microbacteriaceae > Rhodoluna. Next base: position 8,557 of record JBJOJC010000138.1, read on the forward strand.
CGTAGTCAAACGAGTCCACAAAGCACTGTCTAATTCTGTGGGCTCAAAATCATGAAAATTATCTGAACTGACCCACAAATTGTCATAATGCCGAACTAGCATACAGATTGTAAGCAAAACAAAAGTTCATTATTTGAATGTAACTTGGCAAGTGTGAAGGGGAACACGTGGTGAATACAGACGAGCTATTAGGTCTCGGTCTTCCGACTCTTTTGGCAGCATTTTTCAATTGCAGGGAGAGAGATCCTCGTTATTTTGAAGTTGTCTCTGCCTATAAAAGGTCTATAAAATCGGACGAACCTTTGGATTTACATGGGACTGCTAGAAAACTTACTCAAAAATATGGATTGCCCTTTGTGGTGATTTCTGACACGGTGATTACCGCTGAAATCAGAAAAAGTCGACCAACCAGCCTGACCGCATTTAGAAAAGAACTTTTGAGTAAAATTCTTGAGCTGCTAGCTAGTGAGCCTAAAGGTAACGCGATGAATCGTGAAATTGCTCTGGCACTAATTGGTTTACGAGGAAGTTCTGACCACGCGGGGTATTACGCGGTTGACGCGCAGTCAGGGAATTCTGACCACATTAGAGATGTTTTGGACCTTCTAATTAAACATGGAACACTCGGCAATCAGGTCAATTTCAACCCTAGGGCCAATCAGCCAGGATTCGTTGCCGGAACTAAGAAAGATGACCAGGTGCGTTTGAGGCTCGATTGGGTTCGGGGAAATCTGCGCGAAGGCCTCGGCTCCATAAACAGTTATAAGCTCGCGGTCCTGGATGCATCAATGCGCTAAAAACGCTTGAATCCACAGCGATCAGCTTCCCTAACGGCATTGTCTTACGCCTGAACTAGGCTAGGTAGATAAGGTCGATTCTCGGCGGTTTGCTATACACGGAGCGTAATTTGAACACTAAGTCTCAATCGGAAAATGATTTCTCGAATGCGCCGAATTTCCGAATTCTTGACCTTTTCTCTGGCGCAGGCGGTTTCTCCTGCGGTCTGCACATGCTAGAAAATTTCGAGACCGCCGTTGCATCTGACTTTATGGCTGATGCACTCGATACATACAAGTTGAACATGCCTGAAACTGAAGTTATTTATGGTGACATTTGTTCTTCAGATGTGAAAACTCAAATTATTGATGCTTCAAAAAAAGCTGGGGTCAACATGATCATCGGTGGCCCGCCTTGTCAGGGTTTTAGTAACAAGGGCAAAAAGCTCGGCTTGGCAGACCCTAGAAATTTTCTTTTCAGAGAGTATTTAGCCTTGGTCGATGCTCTGCAGCCTGATATTTTTGTGATTGAAAACGTTAAGGCCATGAGTACATCCACGAACGGCTGGTTCATGGACCAGATACTTCAGGAGATTTCTAAACTCGGATACATTGCTGAATTTGGAATTCTTACCGCGAGCGACTTCGGCGTTCCGCAATCTCGGCAACGCACTTTCATAATCGCGAGCAAACATTTCAAAATCGGATTACCTGCGAAGCTCGTCGATAACGCCAAGAGAGTGACCGTTCGGGACGCAATTTCTGATCTCGCGTACCTGGGTTCGGGTGAAGGCGCCGACGAACTTGACTACCAGAGTGAAGTTCAATCGGCATATCAACAAGAACTACGAGGAAGATCAAAGGTTCTTTACAATCACAAGGCAACAAATCACGCAAAAATTGCTCTTGAGAAACTTGCCTTAATACCTGCCGAAGGCGGAAAAGACTCACTTCCTCCTGAAATGCTCGGTAAACAAAAATTTAAAACGACTTGGGGCAGACTCAAGTGGAATGAACTAAGCCCGACTATTGACACAAGATTCGACACACCGTCTAACGGCACAAATAGCCATCCATTCTTAGACCGGTCCATAACTCCTCGAGAAGCAGCGCGAATTCAGAGCTTTCCTGACTCTTTTAGATTCTTAGGCACCAAGACAAACATCGGCAAGCAAATCGGAAATGCGGTGCCACCCCTTCTTGCAAAAGCCGTGGGTGAGGCAATTGTGAAGTCCTACTCTGATTTTCAGCTTGGAGCTAATCAGCAGAAGAAAGTTGTCTGAACAATGAGCCATAAAGCAAAAACCATGACGGATCTTCGAATGGGAGATTCACATGAGGTACTCCTCGAATTGCTAGATTCAGGTGTAAAGTTCGACCACATTATTACGGACCCTCCTTACAACATCTCAAAGTCAAATAATTTTGCAACCATGGCTTCGTCTAAACGCCACGGCGTTGATTTTGGCGAATGGGACAAAGAATTCGACCTCGTTTCTTGGATTGAATTAGCTGCGAAGCTGCTAAACAAGGGCGGAAGCTTCATTATATTCAACTCTTACCGGAACTTTACTCCGATAATTGATGCACTTGAGAGGGCTGGGTTGGAAGTCAAGGACGTTTTAAAGTGGGTAAAGGCCAATCCCATGCCTAGAAACATAAATAGGCGTTACGTTCAGGACACAGAATTCGCCATTTGGGCCGTGAGTCCAAAGAAGCCCTGGGTTTTCAATAAGCCAAGTGATAAAAAATACTTGAGAGCCGAATTCGCGTCGTCCACAGTTGCTGGAAAGGAACGTTCGTCGCACCCAACGCAAAAGAGCTTAAAGCTGATGACTGAAATACTTGAAATTCACACGAACCAGGGTGACTCGGTGCTGGACCCCTTCATGGGTAGCGGTACTACTGGGGTCGCTGCAAAGAAACTTGGCCGGCACTTTACTGGAATCGAATTGGAAAAGAAGTACTTTTCAATCGCGCAAGAACGAATCGAAGGGGAGTAATGGTCAGCGTAGATGAATTTTTAAAAATGAAGGTGGAAACACTTTTACTTGCTTTTTTCAACTCTCGAGAGTCCGCAACAGAAGGATTCGAAATCACTTCGAAGTGGGGGAAGCAACTGAAATATGATGCTGATCGAAGTTATCTTGAAACCGCGATCCAGTTGACAGACAAATATGGGGTCGCTTTTGAACAGGCTGGAAAGACCTTGCTCGTCGCAAAGATAAGCAATCCAAACAAGGTTTCGTTTCAGCAATTTCGAGAGTTACTCTATCTAGCTATTGCAGGGGCTTTGGCTAATTTGCCGGATAGTTTCAATTTGGATGTCGAGATGGCTTTGGCTCTCTTTCTTCTCCGGGGCAGCCCAGACACGAAATTTGGATACTACGCCGTTGACATAAAGAATCTTGATCCTGCTTATGCAGAGAATATTCAAAAACTACTAATCTCGTCAGATCAATTACTAAGTCGACTTAATCTTAATTTCCGTGAACTACAGCCACAGTTTGTGGCTGGCACTCACAAGCGCAACACGCAAATTCGTGCAAATTTGAAGTGGTTCTACGACGTCGTCATCAAGGACAATGGGCATCTAAATCCATACAAAAAAGCCGTGTTGGATAAAAACATCCAATCCCTTGGAGAGACGCGTCTCTTCTACAGTTTTGAAGATCGCCTTATCTTCTTTCAAGAGAAAATTGTTGGCAAAGACTACTCAAGCTCTGAAAGAGAAGAACTACGCAAAGAACTAAAGTTCCTGAGCCAGGCTGAAGAAGGTGCCGCCGAAGGCGAGTTCGTCGCGAGAAATCAGAAAATTATCTCTTACGCTCGCGAAACTTTTGCAGATGTTTGTGTGGGCTGCTCAGATGCATACCCTATCGAAACGCGCAGTTTCCTAATGCAGCGAAACAATAGGTATTACTTCGAAGTCAACCATGTGATCGCTTATTCGAGTGACTCAAAAGCTGTCGATGTGATTGACAATCTTGTTAAACTTTGCGCCACATGCCACAGAGCTCTCACGCCTCGCCGAGCACATGCAGATTTGCAGAAAAGCATCATTACTAAAATGTTGGCCTCCAGGACTGAGGTCGCTACTTTCGTAAACTCGCGCAATTCGGAGCCTGGGCTTTCGACGGTCGATTTCGTCTTTAAGAATTTGAAATAGGTTTCGCAATAGGATTTTAGAAAGAATGGTTGGAAATCTTTCGTTTTCCAAAGAAATGACAATAAATGGGGGTCATAACACGTGAGTTACAAGCAAGGAGAAATCTACTTCGTAAGAGAAACAATTCTCGGAACCAACGAAGTTTCGCCGTTCGTCAAGATCGGTTTAGTAGCCGACGGTCGTAGTTCCGATAGTCGATTGAAGGAGCATCAGACTGGGAACCCGCGTCGACTTTTCAACCAAGATGTTGTGGTTACAGACTCCGTCCACCGAGTTGAAGCAGTGATGCACAGGCTATATGCCCCTTACAGAATTTCAGGTGAATGGTTCGAGTTCCTGGACGAGAATTTGCTTCAACAAGCTGTGGCTAAAGTAAAGGACTTGGCTACGGAAATGGCATTAGTGACTCCTCTGTTCATAAAAGCTGAGGAGCTAGCAAAAACTCCATCGACCGAGGAAATGAAGGAAGTTTCAGTTGAGATCGAAGGCATCGTCAACAGATGGATAGACTCCAAATCGCGCCTCAAGTTTTGCGAAGAACTTCAAATTCAAATTAAAGAGAAACTAAAAGACGCTATTCAATCGGGCGCAGATTTGAAAGGCGCCGCAAAGGCGACCCCCGTCACGTTCAAGCCAAAATTCTCCGAGGCCGCTCTTAAAGCTGATGACGAAGAACTTTGGAAGAAATTTGTTTCGTACAAGGACACATGGTCTGCCAAATTCACCAACTCGATGAAAACGGTCGAACTAGATGCGCTCAACGAAGAATTCAGATTAACCTTCGAGTCGATTCGTGAAGTTGTCGCTGGCATCACATCGGCAAGAGATGCCTATCTCCTGAATGAGCCTCAGCTTCAGCTAACCATGTTGGAGGCTATCGCCCAATGGGATAACGATTTGGCAGACGCCGAGTTACGAATAGCAGTTGAAGATGCGGCGGGAATTACTGGTATCTGTAAATGGGGTCGCAAACCGGGAAGCCCAAAGGCCGTTTTCGATGAAGAAACTTTTGCAATCGAGCACGAGGATTTATGGACGAAATACACGTTGACCAAAGATTCGTTCACAAAGATTTCAGTGGCCAAGAATAAAAACTAGGTCATTTCGCGAGCAAAAATGCGGCTCTGGCCTAGTTCCCTGGTTTGAATCCATCCAAGAATTTCTGGATGGAAACTTGATTCCTAACCTGTTTGCCCATGTCGGTGCCGATTAAGGCTTTCAGGTGCTTGTCCTTTGACACAACCCCATCGAAAACCCACTTGCCGTTGTGTCGGGCTTCTGTCGCTGGGGTCCATGCTTTCTGATTTATCTCGTAAACACCACGAATCACACCAAACGAAATCACCAAAGCAACTTGGGCCCGGTCTCTGACTTCCTTACCCACACGCCAGAATCCTCTAGAAACTTTAAGTAGGTCTTCTTGGTTCATGTCGGGTTCCCATTTGCGATTTAGTTTCAAAACCAATATGGGTCGATCCACGCGAGGAGTTTTTGGAGAGGCAAGCCTTGCAAGAACGGTTTCCAAGGATGCCAAACCGCGTTCGCTGTGCTCATGTCCGGCAACTAGGTTAGTGAGAATAGACTTCCCAACCGAGTTGTGACGATTAGCAGCATAAGCATCGATAACCGCCTGTTCTATGGCAAAAGCTTCAGACTCCGTCTTGATACCCGTGCGAATAAATAGATGGTCAACCGATTTTCCTCTCGACTCAATTTCTTTGATGCGTTTCAGCTTGGCTTTCTCAGATGTTGGGTTTTTGCCAGCCTCTGTAACGTGCTGGAGAATGCGCTCGCCCTTGCCTTTCCCGATGTAGAAAACCTCTTTGGTGTCTGGGTCTCTAAGCGCATAAACATAAAAAGCTAAAGCCTTTCTGGTATCGAAAGGAATTGTGAGTTTTTGGTTAGGTGATTTCTGAGTCATGTTTTCCCCTTTTTTGTAATTCAAAGTATGTCATTTGATGCGTCACTTTGTTCATCGTTGTCCGAGTTTGATTGCGATCAAGATCTCTTCGTCAGTGAGGTCGTCCTCTTTGAGGTTCCAGACCTTTAGGAAGAGGGCTTTGTCTTCTGGTGTTAGTTCTTCGGGCATGGCTAGCTTGCTTTCTTCGCGTTGCGAATGGTTCCGCGCCAGCGGGCGACGGTTCGGGTGTCGACTTCGTAGGCTTCTGCGATGGTTTCGGCCGATTTGAGCATGATGTAGTCCTTTTCCTGGATTAGGGCTGCTATCTCGTGAGTCTCGATTGCTTCCTTGTTGCCTCTCATCGTGAAACGTTCGTCGGCTGATAGACCACCCCAAACGCCGTTGTTCTCGTGCTTGAGCGCGTAGGTGCGGCAGGCGGTGATCATCGGGCACTCGGCGCAGATGTCTTTGGCAAGTGCGATGTCGAGCGGGAACTCGCTGAAGAAGAGATCCGGCTCGGTTTCAAGGCAGGCTTCTTTTCCGGTTACCTGTGGCAGGTTCACGAAGTCGGTTAGAACTTCGAGGCTGTTTTTGCTGGCAAATTTCACGATTTCTGGGCGTTTGGTCATGTTGAGTCCTTTCTAAGACTTGGGGGTTTTGGCCCCCATATATAGGTGTTGGGACTCTTTCAATACCCAATTGGGATTTGGGTGGGGTTTTGGTCTTGCGGGAGGGTGAAAGGAGGTGAAAGAACCTCCCGCAAGACCGCCAGGTTAGCTTTCGCTTTCCCGTTCAATCCAGGCAAGCTCAGCGTCGGTTGGACCGACGTCCCCCTGACCTGCTGGGTTGGTTCTTGGGCGACGCGCGTTGGCGTCTTCGGTGTGAGTCATCACGGCCCATACGTCGTGCAGGGCATTGATGAACGCTGAGCTCTTGTTGACTTTGTGGGCGCGGCTCTTGAAGTTCGAGTAGTCGAGGTTCAGGGCGGTTTCGCTTAGCCAGTGAGCTAGCTGTTCGTTGGTGATGAAGGTTCGCCAAGGGTAGTCACCGTAAGGAGTGTTAACAATCTCGGTGTTGCACTGGGCGGCAATCACTTCAAGCGATGCGTGGTTGCGGGCACGTAGTGATACGAGGCCGTTGTCTTGAGGTTTCTTTACGGCAGAAACAAAGCCGGTTTCAGTAAAAATCCACATAGGTTATCTAGTTCTTTCTTGGGTTAGGTGTTCTGTGATATTCGTATTCCTTTCTGGTTGGGGCCGGGCGTTGGCGGGAGGATTTCCCCCACCAACGTTCCCCGGATTTCCCCTGAACCGTTATGACTCTTTACGCGGGTCCGGTTTGGATCGGCGGGCACGGTTGAGTGATTCGGTTCCACGCTTCATGAACTCGCCGCTGTCGGACATCTGGCTCAGGTGCATGAACTCAGACTGCTGAGCCGACATGCGGGCCTGGTTTCGCATCGACATGTTTTTCATGTCGTCGAGAAGCTGCTCGAACTCTTTGCCAGCCTGCTTGATCAGCTCACGAGCCTCAAGCTCACGACCCTCACGCATCAGCGCGATTGCCTGCTCCTTGATATCTTGAAGGCGCATGGCCTTCAGCTCAACCACGATGTCTTCGTTCTTAGCCGGAGCCACGTAGTCATTGGCGGTGGCAACTTCGAGCTCGAAGGTCTGACCGCCGGTTACCTTGCGGGCCAGAATCAGGTCTTCATACTCGTAGGAAACCTTGATCGCCTGAAGCAAGGTGGTGTCGGCAACGAACTGAGCTGGCAGGGTTAGCTCAAACACGTAGTTCTTCTCTTCCTTCGAAGCCAGGTCGCCGAGGTTGGCGGTGGCCTTTCCAGGGAAGGTCTTGAACTCGCGTAGGTAGTTCACCTTGCGGACCTTGAAGTCATCTGTGTTGAAGGTGTCGATGGCTTCGATTTCGATTTTCAGATTCGCCACGGTCTTTTTAAGAAGTCCGTCTAGCTCGTCGCTCAAACCGTCGACGGCTTCTTCCAGGCGGTAGGCCGCGAAGTGGTTGCCGGTTCCGGAGATCGACATGGCGTCGAGGATAGTTTCGTCGTAGCCTTCACCGATGCCAATGGTCGAGGTGGTGACCAGGTGTTCTGTGGCAGCTGCCGACAAACGACCTAGTTCAACCGGGTCGGTTACCCCGCGGTTGGCTTCGCCGTCGCTCAGTAGAACCAGCGTTGACTCAACTCCCGCAGGTGCCTTGGCTGCTTCAGCCAAACCGAAACGGTAACCAGCCTCAATGTTGGTGCTGCCGCCGGTCTGAATCTCGCCAATCTTCTTACGAAGGTCGGCCAGTTTGGCGTCCTTGATCTGGGTTAGCTCAAGTTCCACACGTGGAGCGTCGTCGAAGGTAACTACCGATAGGTAGTCTTCGCCACCCAAACGGGGGAGCATGTCGATGATGGTCTGTTTGACCAGTTCGAGACGACCGTTTCCCATGGAACCGGAACGGTCGATCAAGAAGACGATGCCTTTAGGCTCGCGAGCCTTTGGGGTGTCGTCGGCTGGGGCTTCAGGTGCGGTGACCTCAAGCATTAGTCCCAGTGCGCTTTTTTCTTCTGCCTTAAGGCAGGTGTATTCAATCTTGATTTCCATCATGGTGGGCCTCCTAAGCGATAGTGATGGTGGAGCGGTGTTGCCGGTGCTGCATTGGAGGTGCCTTGCGGCTGACCCGTTATGCGGCCAACACCAACTCGTGCTTAGCGTTCAAAGTTGCGAGGTGGAGCAGGTGCTCGCCTTCGATCAGAGCTTCCGAAGCCACAATCTCGTCGGGTTCGTTACGAATGTGTTGCTCATCGACGCGCTGGCTGAGGCCAACCTGCTCGATGCGCATTGCGAAGTCTCGGGCACGCTGGCCTGGAGTTTCACGGAACGGCCTGGCCATTGCGTCGACCTGGAATCCGTCGAGGATTCCCTGCAGGCGTTCGGCCAGAGTGTCTGGGTGATCGAACAGTTCGAGGGCTACCGGGTAACCATCGATAGCAACAATGACGCCGCGTTGACCGTAAATCGGAGCGACCTGCTCAAGTTGCAGCTTCGCCATCTCGGCATCTAGCTGGTTGCGCATTTCAACGTAGCTCTGGGTGCCGTTTTGGGCATCTCGAGCCGCGGCGTAGTTGCTCACTTCCGCCCAGACTTTCCCCTGGTCAGGCGAAGCCTGATCGAATTTTGAGCCGTTTTTGGCCATTCCGCGCATTGCAGAACGAACCTTGGCCGGAGCCTGGCGGTTCCCTACTCGTTGAACGTGAGTTCCACCCCAGCGACCCTGCTCAACGCAAACTACGGGGAGGTCGGTAACGCCGTTGGCGTTTACCATAACGGTTCGGGTGAGAGCTCGGTGCTGCCATCCGCCTTCAAGAAGGGTTCCTTCGAAAAGGATTACCTTGCTAGCGGTGTCGTTCTGGATCTTGACTGTTCCAACGCTGGCCTGATCGAGCTCGGCCAGTTTGACCTGGCTGGCGTCGAAGTTGGTGACGTAGTTACGGGTGGTAACTTCGGCGTTGGTGAAGATTGGGAACCAGGTGAGGTTGCCGTAACGGGTTCCTCGGCCAACGTGCATCGAGGGTAGGAGAGCCGGAGCTTCCTTAGTGGCGCTCGTTGCCTTGGCAGGTGTGGCGTGCGCGGCTGCAATCACCTCGCTTAGCGAAGTGTTGCTCTTGAGCATTGTTGCCCAGTCAGTTTTGTTATTCATCATGTCCGCTCCTTCCCCTTTTTGCGTAGACACACAAACGTACACCTTCAAATGGTTTTTTCACTCTAATTATTCCCGAGTAAAGATTTCCACGTAAAATTGTTTTCACAAGAGAGACTATAAAAGTGACCCCTGACATTTATCCCCGCATCGCCGTAGACGTTGTTCTATTTACCGTAGCCAGCGATGCTGATCTTCAAGCAATGATCTGGGATGAGTCGCTGCTATCCCCAAGTTCTGCGTTCCGCGATGCCCCTGCCGGGCTCTCACTGCTTGCGCTAACCATGGGGTCGGAAGACTCCACCGAACGCGTGTTGCCAGGTGGCTTCATGGGTCCGACCGAGAGCATCGGCGATGCCGCCAAGCGAGTGCTTCGTGAAAAAATCGGTTTGGACTTGCGAGTTCCACTTCGTGAAATCGGAACCTTCGACGACCCGCAGCGCGACAAATCGGTTCGAACCATCTCTTTCTCCTACTGGGCCATGGCCGACTTCGACGACGTTCGCAAACTCCTCGGCGGAAAAGACAAGGTTGGTCTGGAGCTGGTGAACTCTTCTGGGTTCATGAACGAGTTCGAAAAGGAACAGGGTTCGCTTGAGAAGTTCGACGGCGTGAGCCGTTTCGGTTTCCGATACATGCCGAAATTCTCGCCATCAAGACGCCACGAAAAGCGTGTGCCATCAGACCTGGGCGGAAACATCCTCGGACTCGACCACGACCTCCAGGTTTTCTACGCCTGGCGCAAACTTCGCCATGCCTTCACCGGCAAGCTCGACCCTTTTAACTACCTAGGTCTAAACCCACTTGGCAACACTTTCCGCCTCAGCGATCTTCAAGAGTTCCAAGAAGTATGCCGAGGCGAAGTTGTTCAGCGCGACCTCTTCCGCCGCAACATGATCAACGAAGACAGCTTCATCACGCCAACCAACATGCGCGACTCATCGCGCCCTGGCAAGCCAGCTAACCTCTACACCTTGCAGTCGCCGCCGAGCGAATACACGCAAGAGATTTAGTCGTAATCAGGAAAAAAGCGGAGCGTGAACCAAAGCTCTTTGCCTGTGGCAACTTGCTCTTTGATCCAATCTTTAGGTTCTTCTCGTCGCATGCCTTTTTTCTTGGTGAGTTCGAATGTGCAGTCCTGAAGAATCTGACACATCATGTCTTCTCGAACTAGGAACACGTGGTAACCATGTTCATCGCCTGGTTGCCACCTTGTTCCACTAGTTGCACAGCCTAGGCAGCGCGGCTCGTGGTTCACCCGTCCCTCGGCATAGTTGTCATTGAATGCTTTGATGGCTGCGGTGTAATTTTCATAACCCCAAGCGGTACCGCTGATGTTCGCTCCGTAGATTTCTACGTAGTCCGGTAATCTCATGTGTTTCCCCTATCTGTTAGTGCTATCCCTCTTCTTGGTCCTCATCGACCTCTGGATAGACATCTTGTTCCGTAGCTAAGTCACTCTCTGCTTCGGCTGATTCATTCGCTAGCTCCCATTCGATGTCGACGGGAAGATGCGTGGCATCGCGGAGCCAGGTTTTGTCGGTTTCCGACATCACGATGATTTCGAGGGCGTGCTCATATTTAGCCTTTAGGCGTGTGGCCTTTTCTTCGTCGAGCTTTGAAACTCGTTCAACGTTTCGGTTGTCTGCGATGTCGGACCACTTCACCAACTTGGCATGTTCGTCGGCGTCGATGTTTGCGTAATACTCGTCGCTGGGAATGTGGCTTCTTCGGGTTAGAAGATCGGTTAGCTCGATAGAGCGCGGGGTGAAGCCGAGGGCAAAGAGGTCTTCCTTGGTGAACTTCTCACTGCCTTTGCCTTTTCCCGAGTCTTCGATTACGTCATGAAGCAAAGCGGCTACCTGGAGGTCTTCTCGCTTCTGGGCGTTTAGTCTTTGAAAACCTGGGTGGGTGAGTAAGTTTCGGTGAACCCGCATTGGGTGTTTGATGTAGTCTTGCCCAAGTTTATCGACCTGACCCTTATGCGCTCTGGCTGCGATTTCCATCGCCAATTGAACCTTTGAATTCTCGTTCATTTACTCCCCTAACTCACAGGTTCATTGTCTCTGCCAGTAGGGACATTTTGGGTAGGCTATTTCTAAATCCGAAGGAGTCTCATGTCTGAGAAACG
>JBJOJC010000139.1:0-2591 GCA_046046825.1 Actinomycetota bacterium
GCTCTTGATGGCTCACTTGAGCAGTACAAGACTTTGGTCGACAACCTCGCTGCTCTCGACGAGCACTCGGCAGAGTAAAACTCTAAGCTTCGAACTTATAACCCAAGCCACGCACCGTAATTAGGTGCTGCGGGCGAGCTGGGTCGGCTTCAATCTTTGAACGAAGACGCTTCACGTGAACGTCCAAGGTTTTGGTGTCTCCGAAGTAGTCGTGACCCCAAACTCGATCGATAATCTGACCGCGGGTCAAGACTCGGTTCACGTTTTCTAGCAGCAGCTCTAGTAGCTCAAATTCCTTTAGCGGAAGAGCCACCTTGTTACCGTTTACAAATACCTGATGACGGTCTACATCCATCGTCACTGAACCCCCAACCAGAACTCCATCGGAAGTTTCCTCGACTAGCGCCGGTGCCTTGCGACTCAAAACTTTGTTGATTCGAGCGAGCAGTTTGGTTGAAGAGGCCAACTTTGTGACGTAGTCATCGGCGCCAATTTCGAGACCAACCACTTCATCGGTCTCTGAATCTTTCGCGGTAAGCATGATGATTGGTACGTCGGAGGTTTGGCGAATGATCTTGCAAACTTCGTTCCCGCTAATACCAGGAAGCATAAGGTCGAGCAAAATTAGGTCTGGAGCTGAGTCGGCAAAACGAGCTAGGGCTTCGTTTCCATCGACAGCAAAAACAACTTGATGCCCCTCTTTTGGAAGAAGGCTACCCAAACTAATGCGGTACGACTCCTCGTCCTCGACAACCAAGATCTTAGCCACGGCCTGCCTTTCGCTTCTTTAGTTCTTTTTTAGCAACCGAAGGTAACAACAAGGTGAACGTTGAGCCAACACCAGGTTTAGAAAATAATTGCACATCCCCAAGGTGGCTGATGGCGGCGTGCTTCACAATGCTAAGTCCAAGACCAGTTCCTCCGGTCTCCCTGGAACGCGATTGGTCTACTCGATAGAAACGTTCGAAAACGCGAGCCTGTTCTTCTTTCGGGATACCAATGCCCGAGTCTTTCACGATGATCTTTGCCACGCTGTCATCGGCCCTGATTGCAACCGCGACGGTTTCGCCCTTGTTCGAATAAATGATGGCGTTTTCAACGAGATTTTTTACTGCGACGGTGAGCATTTCAGCATCCCCGTAAACGAACACCGGCACAGCTCCGGATTCAAATTCAACAGGCACGGACACCTTTTCGGAGCGCCAACTGTTGCGGTCTATGGCGTCGCTAACAACATCGGTCAGGTTAACAATTTCACTATTTGAAACCGTTGACGCACTTTGAATTCTAGAAAGCTGAATGATGTCTTTCACCAAGGCACTCAATCGTTTGGCTTCTTTACCGATGTTGCGCACCAACTTTGCCAGCACCTCTGGCTGGTCCAAACTATTTTCCATTGCCTCAGCCAAAAGCCCTACGGCACCAATTGGCGTTTTCAGTTCGTGTGAAATGTTTGCCATGAAGTCTTTGCGCATTTCGTCGAGTCGATAACTTTCGGTTCGATCGTCAACTATCAACAAAACGTTTCCGTCACCAATCGATTTGGCGCGGGCGCTGATAAACAATTTGCTGCCCTTTAGTTTTGTGGTGAGGGCAACTTCGAGTGACTGGATGTCTTCGGTTTGACGGGCCTGGGAAACTAACTCGTTCAGTTTCTTGTGAACCAAACGTCGGCCGTCAACCAAACCACTGGCAAGCGCTCCTCCGGTGACTCTTACGATGATGTTGTTTGGATTCAGAACCATTCCAGCCGGAGCTAAGACTTCGAGGAGTTCTGCCGCGCTGTCCGAAAGTGTTTGCGCCTGCGAGTATCGCTCGAGAACATCCTGGCGTATATAAAGAGCCGAGCCTCCAACGATTACTGCACCAATCAAGAAGCCCATGATCAGCGGAAGCCAGATGTCGTTCATAGATAAAGCCTAGGCGAGAGCGGGTGAGCCAGTTTCATGTTTATCGAACGGTTTACCCCAAGTTTCCTCTTGGTTAACCTTTCAACGGCAACCTTGAATCATGCGCGAAGTTTTTCAGACAGAACTCAAAGAAGTTCAAACCCGTCTCATTGAGATTGCCAAGGATTCAACGCACGTTATGGAGTTGGCCTCGGCCGCCTTTCTAAACTCCGATGTATCCCTGGCCGACCAGGCGCTTGCTAGCGCCGACGCAATAAATGAGAAGGCGCTTTCTCTAGATGAGTCTGTGATCCGAATCTTGGCTCGCCAGTCGCCGGTTTCACGCGACCTTCGCATCCTAGTTTCAGCACTACGCATCAGTGCTTCGCTCGAGCGCATGGGAGCCCTTGCTGGCCACATTGCGCAGATCGCTCGTTTCCGCTACCCGGGATCTGCTGTCCCAAGCGCCCTTGCCGACACTTTCAAGGAAATGGGTGAGCTAGACCTCAAGCTAGGCAACAAGGTAATCAAGCTTCTTGAGAACACCGACCTCGATCTAGCCAAAGAAATTCAGGCAGCCGACGGCCGTGTAGACGAACTTCACCGCAAGGTATTCGACGTGGTTTTGGGCGATGACTGGAAAGAAAATGCAATGTTTACCGTTGACGTAACTCTAGCCAGCCGTTACCACGAGCGCTTCGC
>JBJOJC010000140.1:0-3435 GCA_046046825.1 Actinomycetota bacterium
AAACTCCCAAAGGGCAGGTTCCTCGAAGTTCTCCAACAAACCGACGATCTGTGGTTCACGCTGGAGTCGGCAGCCAAGAAGCACAAATTGAAGACCAGCGAACAGCTCGATCCTGGCGTTAGTTTCGCTATCCACCGTTGGGTCAGTGGCGGAAAACTGGATAACGTGCTTTTCGAGAGTGATCTTTTGGTTGGTGACTTCATCCGACTCTGCAAGCAGATCATCGATCTCTTGGAACAACTTTCTCGGGCTGCTGAGGGGAAACTTTCCTCTACCGCAGACGAAGCCATCGACCGAATGAAGCGAGGAATCGTTGCTTACTCTTACTATGTCTAAACGAATCCTGCTGGCAATCCTTAGCGGCTTGGTGTCGTACTTTGCGTACCCAAGCCCCGCCCTTTGGCCAGCCATCTTCGTCTCGATACTTGGCCTCTACATCTCTATTCGCCGCCTCAGATTCTGGAGAGCATTCTTAGTAGGCTTTCTTGGCGGAAGCGCTTTTTATGTGGCACAGATCTATTGGATTAGCCAATATCTTGGCCCAAGACCATTGATCGGATTGGCAGCTATTGAGGCTGTGATCTTTGCCCTTGGTTCAGCGTTTACCGGTATGGCAACTTTGCGATTTCAACGTCCATGGGTTCTTGCACTAGTCGTTGCCACACTTTGGAATGCTCGCGAATGGGTTGCCACACACTTTCCGTATGGTGGATTCCCTTGGAGTCGAGTTGCTATGTCTCAATCGAATTCGCCTTTAGCCTCTTGGGTTGCTATCGGTGGCTTCGGGTTGCTCTCCTTCGCAATTGTCTGGCTCACTGTTTTTGCATTTGAGAAGCTCAAGTCGCAAACAGTGCGTTCTTACCTGAAGATCGGCCTCGCAACCTTGCTGCTGTTCCTAGTTCCGGTCTCTGTGTCACTAATTCCTGCCTCAACAACTGGAACTCTTCGAATCGCGGGAATTCAGGGAGATGCAAATGCGGGGCTTTTTGCTAACGAAGAGCCAGGAACTATTCTGCTGAACCACCTCGCAGCCACTCAAAAGTTACTCACAAGTGGAGAGAAATTTGATCTGGTAGTTTGGCCGGAAAATGCCAGCGACCTAAACCCCGACAACTACGCAGATGTCGCAACGGCTCTAAAAAATCTTGTGGATGAGAAACTCGCTAAACCTCTAATTTTTGGAACGATTACCGAGTCTGGTGATGACATGTTCAACAGCTCGAAACTTTGGGTACCCGGCAGGGGAGAGGTCGACCAGTACGACAAGAAGCGACCAGTTCCGTTTGGGGAATACGTTCCAGATCGTGACTTTTTCAACAAAATTGCGCCTGACCTTATCGGAATGATCTACCGGGGTTACTCATTCGGAACCAGAGACGGCATCTTCAAAGTCGGCAACGTCGACGCTGGAATCCTGATCTGCTTCGAAGAGGCCATCGACGAGCTTCCAAAGGAACTAGTCGACCAAGGTGCTACCCTGATCATCGCCCAAACCAATAACGCAGACTTTGGTCACAGTGATGAGAGTGTTCAGCAGCTGGCGATTGCAAAACTCAGAGCAATCGAAACAGGACGCTCTCAGGTAAACATTTCCACAGTAGGGCCCTCAGTGATTTTCGACCCCAAGGGGGAGGAGTTGGATCAAACCCGTGCGTTTGTATCCGACTACGTTATTGCCGATGTTCCGCTTTCAAGTGCGAAAACGCTAACCATGCAAGGTGGTTGGTTGTTTGATCCAGCATCAGCACTAGCCGGTGCCATGTTAGCGATTGCACTTATTGTGGACAACCGCAGGAAGACTACGAAGCTTTAGTTGCTTGCCTTAGCGGCTTCTCGGCGAGAGCGGATGTCTTCTAGACGTTCCTGAAGGATCTCGTCTAGTTCTTCAATGCTGCGGCGTTCTAGAAGCATTTCCCAGTGGGTACGAGCAGTCTTTTCGTCGGTCTCATCGAGTGTGACTACGCCATCGCCTTCGGCGAGAACAGCCTGAACACCGCAAGCTTTGCACTGCCAAGTCTGAGGAACTTCGGCTTCGGCTGCGAACACCATTGCGGTTTCGTGGCCATTGGTGCAGCGGTAAACAAAGTTGTTGCGCTCTGCCAGCACTACGCCTGCTTCAGACTCTAGAGACTGGGTGCCTAGTCGCATTCCGCGCATTGTCTGCTGTGCCATGATGTTCCTTCTGATTGTGATTCAAGTGAGACTCTCGTAAAACCTACGAGGGAAGCTTTTTATTCCTAGTGCTTGTTTCCAAACACCGACTCCATAAGTTTACTCGCGTCAGTGACAATTCCGTCGGCACCGAGTTCTTTGAGCCGCCTAGCCTCAGCAATGTCGTTGATAGTCCAATAGTGAATCTCAACACCAAAATCGTGAATCGTGTCTATGAAAGACTTGCTATCGAATCGCAGGAGGCCGATTTTGATTGGAATCTGCAAAACGTCGATGTCTTTTAGTAATCTCCAGAGCAGGAAAGATTTGCCTATTTTCGTTGCAAACCAGATTCTCAGTACCAGTAATGCATGGGGCGAGGTTGCTACCCCGGGTAAGGCTTTTAGGGCCTTTCTTCGACGTCTTCCGGAAAATGATGAAACAAGTACCCGATTCTCACAGCCAAGCTCTTTGATTACGGCAATTGTCGGGGCTACAGCCTCTTTGGTCTTGAGATCTAAGTTGAAACGAACCATCGGGTATTTGGCGAGGGCATCTGACAGCTTGGGCAGGCGAAGTCCATTCTCACTCGAAAGATACCTATCAACTTCGTCGTAATTGAAATCGCGCATTAGGTAAACCGACTTACCTGCTGCTGCGACAATCCGGTCATGAAAGAGCACTGCAATACCGTCTTTAGTCGCCTGGACATCTGTTTCTAAAAAGACAATGCCGGCGTCGACAGCAGCTTGAAAGGCCGCTAACGTGTTTTCCTGAGCGCCGGTTTCCCTGGAGCCTCGGTGTGCCAGAATCTTGAATCCGGCAGGGGAGAGGTAAGGCTTCACGATTTCTCTCCGTTTCTCAACATAGGCTTTGCTTGTGCCATCTAAATCTAGCCAAACTTTCGCCTATCGGTTCTCAAAACTGAACCTAGGGCTGTTCATTTATGGTTTGGGTATTGCGATGTTGGTGCATGCAAACATTGGCATTCCGCCATGGGATGTCTTCGCCCAAGGAATCTCTATCCAAACCGGTTTGACTTTTGGTTGGTCGACGGTTGTCGTTAGCGTAATCGTTCTAATTTGCTGGTTACCCCTGCGTCAAAAGTATGGAATCGGAACCGTTCTGAATGGCCTCTTGATTGGTGTTTGGTGTGACGTTTGGACACCGTTCCTGCCAACCATCGACGTTTATTGGATGAGACTCGCGGAATTCATCATTGCCATGTTGATTGTGGCAACGGCCACCGGAATGTACATAAGCACTAATTTCGGTAAGGGACCT
>JBJOJC010000141.1:0-6079 GCA_046046825.1 Actinomycetota bacterium
CGATGGCAACGTGCGCTGGCACTTTCGAGAATTTAGGTACGTTCGACATGTTGTAGCGATTTTAGTCCGCGTTCGATGTGCCATTGCGAATAAGCCGAAACAACGCCAGATGCCGTTGCTCTGGTTTGAGTTTTTGTTTGGTCGGCAAACTCCCAGTCACCGGCAAGCAATGCTCCCAAAAGCTTGGCGCTATCCTCGTCGAGTTTCACGGAACCTGGGATGCGGCAATCGGTGCAAACCATTCCTCCGGCCTGGAGAACGAAATCCTTGTGGATTCCAGGCTTGCCGCATCTGGCGCAGTCGGTGAAGTTGGGCGCCCAGCCGGCAACGGAAAGTGCTCGAAGCAAATAGGAATCGAGAATGAGGCTGGAATCGTGGTCTTTGTTTGCCAGAGCTCTCAAACCGCCAACTAGCAAAAGGTACTGCTGAGGTGATGAATCCCCTCCAGCCAGCTTCTCAGCGGTCTCAACCATCACTGTGGCTGCCGTGAAGGCTGGGTAATCTTCAATGATTTGTCCACCATAGGCATTCAGAGTTTCAACCTGATTCACTGTGTCAAGGTTTTTACCTTCGTGAAGTTGAATGTCGACCACCATAAACGGTTCAAGTCTTGAACCAAACTTCGACGTGGTGCGCCGGACTCCTTTAGCAACCGCCCTGATAAGGCCGTGATAGCGCGAGAGCATAGTGACTATGCGATCAGCCTCCCCCAGTTTGTGGGTTCGAATAATCACAGCCTCTTCACGATAAACCGGCATGGTTATCTGAGGCTTCGGTTTACCGCCGAAATAAGGGCCTTAAGCGATGCTGTGGCGATGTCGCCATCGATGCCCACACCCCAAAGGTTTTGTCCAGCAACTTCAAGTTCGATGTAGGAAGCGGCCAGAGCGTCGCCACCAGCGCTTAGTGTGTGCTCTACGTAATCGAGCAAGCGAACATTCACATCAAGCTGACCGAGTACGTCGATGAACGCCGAGATCGGACCGTTTCCAGTGCCGTGCGCGGTAACCTCACCTGCTCCGTCACGCAGAACAACGTCTAGCTCAACACTTCCGTTCATGTCAGAGTTGGTGGCAATCTTGCGAAGTTCCAGGCGCCCCCACTTCTGGTCGGAGTTAGTTGCTGGCAAGTATTCGTCGGTGAAGATTTCCCACAGTTTGTCGCTGGAAACCTCTCCACCCTCTTGGTCAGTCTTGTTTTGGACGACTCGAGAAAACTCAATTTGTAGCTTGCGTGGAAGATCAAGCGAGTGGTCACTCTTTAGAAGATAAGCCACTCCGCCCTTACCCGACTGCGAGTTAACTCGGATTACCGCTTCGTATGAACGGCCAACATCTTTCGGGTCGATAGGCAGATAAGGAACCGACCAAATGAGGTCATCAACCGAGACCCCTTTGGCTTCGGCTTCCTTGCCCATGAGCTCGAAACCCTTTTTGATCGCGTCCTGGTGCGAGCCAGAGAACGCTGTGTAAACCAAGTCGCCACCGTAAGGAGCGCGTTCTGGCACAGGCAGCTGGTTACAGTATTCAACGGTTCGCTTTATTTCATCTAGGTCGCTGAAATCGATGTGCGGATCGATGCCCTGGCTAAATAGGTTCATTCCAAGGGTAACGAGGTCAACGTTTCCGGTTCTTTCACCGTTTCCAAACAGGCAGCCTTCGATTCGATCGGCGCCAGCGAGGTATCCCAGTTCGGCTGCTGCAACAGCTGTGCCTCGGTCATTGTGCGGGTGTAGCGAAATCAAAACGCTGTCGCGACGAGTAAGGTTGCGGCTCATCCACTCGATTGAATCGGCGTAGATGTTTGGGGTAATCATTTCCACGGTCGCAGGAAGATTCAAAATCATTTTGTGCGTTGGGCTTGGGTCGATGACCTCAACCACTGCGTTGCAAACCTCGGCGGCGTATTCAAGCTCGGTTCCGGTATAACTTTCTGGCGAGTACTCGTAGTAAACAGTGGTGCCAGGAAGAGTTGCTTCGAGTTCTTTACACTTACGAGCAGCGTGAAGAGCGATGTCCATGATGCCCGCTTTGTCCTGGTTAAACACCACGCGACGCTGGAGCACGGAAGTTGAGTTATAGAAGTGAACCACTGCCTGCTTGGAACCCTTGAGTGATTCAAAGGTGCGTTCAATCAAGTGGTCACGCGCCTGAGTAAGTACCTGAATCACCACATCATCTGGGATGTGGCCGTCTTCAATTAGTAGACGAACGAAGTCGAAGTCGGTTTGGCTCGCGCTAGGAAACCCTACTTCAATTTCCTTGTAGCCCATGTTTACGAGCAACTTGAACATCTTGAGTTTGCGTTCAGGGCTCATCGGGTCGATTAGGGCCTGGTTTCCATCGCGAAGGTCTACCGCACACCAAATCGGAGCCTGCTCGATTCGCTTAGAAGGCCAAGTGCGGTCGGGAAGAGAAACGTGAATTTGCTCGTGAAACGGCTGATACTTGTGCACCGGCATACCCGATGGCTTTTGTTGGTTACGCAATTTTTGCTCCTGAATGCTTGTAGAAGGGTCTCTAGCTGGTTAGCGAAAACTCCGCGACGAAGAGTGGCTAGGGTTAAGCCTCGTCGCGGCCGCTAAGCAGGAGCAGAACAAACATGGATTTAGGTTAGCACTCAAAGGGCTTAGAAACCCAGACGTCCAAGTGCCTTAGGGTCACGCTGCCAGTCTTGAGCGACCTTCACTCGAATGCCGAGGAAGACTTTCCTACCTAGTAGTGCTTCGATTTCTTTTCGAGACTTCGAGCCAACATCCTTGAGTCGCGATCCGCCCTTGCCGATGATGATTCCCTTTTGAGAATCGCGTTCCACCCACACATTCGCGTAAATGTCATAGAGACTTCCACCCTCGCGTTCACCCATTTCATCAATGGTCACTGCGAGCGAGTGAGGAAGTTCGTCATGGACGCCCTCCAAAGCGGCTTCACGAATCAGTTCACAGATTCGCTGTTCCATTGACTCATCAGTAGTCATGTCAATCGGATAAAGCGCTTCCGACTCAGGCAGTAGATCGATCAGCAATTCCGCAAGTTCGACCACCTGCTCACCCGAAACCGCAGACACAGGGATGATTGCGTTCCAATCCCGCAGCTCGGCAACCGCTTGCAATTGCTCCGCCAATCGGTCGCGCGATACTGTTTCGCACTTAGTGACAACAGCAACTAGCTTGGTGCGTCGATACTTCGATAATTGTTCGTTGATGAACGAATCGCCAGGGCCGATCTTCTCGTTGGCTGGAATACAGAAACCAATGACATCCATGTCACCGAGAGTGGTTTCCACCAAATCGTTTAGTCGCTCGCCGAGTAGGGTTCTTGGGCGGTGTAGACCAGGCGTGTCCACCAAAATCAGCTGCCCGCTTTCGCGATTAGCAATGCCGCGAATGGCTCGGCGAGTGGTCTGAGGCTTCGCGCTGGTGATTGCAACTTTTTCACCAACCAGCGCATTGGTAAGGGTTGACTTGCCTACGTTTGGTCGGCCGACAAAGGAAACGAAACCGGAACGGAACGTGGTCATTCTTCTTCTCTCAGAGCTGTTACTGCTGGATCTACCGCAATCAAAACGGTTAGCAGTCGATGGTCTTTACCTTCAAATCGCTCTGCAGTAATAGTTAGACCAGAACTGTGAACTTGGTCGCCACCTCTCGGAAGTCGTCCGAGCAATTTAGCAACCAGACCTCCAACACTATCGATATCTGCATCTTCCAGCTCGAGGCCGATGTACTCACCGAGTTCAAAGAGCGACGACTTTGAGGTGACTCGATAGAGGTTTTCTCCAATGGGTTCGATATCGGCACGTTCGCGGTCATACTCATCCTTGATTTCGCCGACCAACTCTTCGATGACATCTTCCATAGTCACCAAGCCCGCTACACCGCCGTATTCATCCACAGCGATGGCAACGTGGGTGGCGTTGAGCTGCATTTCCTTGAGAACTTCTTCAACCGGTTTGGAGTCTGGAACAAACATTGCTTTACGGGCAAGTTGAGAAGCCGACTTGCTAACTAACTCCTGCGGGTTCTCGGTAAAGACTCGGGCCACGTCTTTCAGATAAAGAACGCCAACCAAATCGTCGATGTTCTTTCCTCGAACGGGAAGTCTCGAGAAACCTGAACTCATGAAGTCTTTAAGCGTTGATGAAAGCTTTGCCTCACCATCGACGGTTTCCATGTCGATTCTGGGAACCATAATTTCGCGCACCACGGTTTCACCGAAGTCTTCAACCGATTCCATGAATTCCTGCTCGAACTCTTCAAGAGCCTCAACGCTCTTCGACGCAATTGGGGAAAATGTGATGTCAATTGAGCGAACCAGCGGTTTTGAGGTCTTGGCCAACCACTTTCCAAACTTTTTGTGGCCGACAGCTTTTGCCAAAAGCTGCGATCCAATCAGTAGAAATGCGGTTCCAGACAGTGCAATCAGAAGAGATAACCACCAAGAGTAATTCAGTGGCACGATACTTTGAGTTACCAAAATTGCAAACGCTCCAACGAAAGAGAGCCTCAGGAACGAAAGCGACTCGTGCCTTGAGAACTCATTCAGTTCTCGTTTCATCGAAGCCGCCAAAACCGAAAGCAGGGTTACTGCAACCGCGATTACAACCGCTCCCCAGATGGTTACTGTTTGCAAACTAGTTACCCTCGGATTCATAGAACCGTTCCAGAATCTCTCGCTGGAGACCGAACATTTCCTTCTCTTCATCTGGTTCGGCATGGTCGAAACCCAGAAGGTGCAAGATTCCGTGCGTGGTAAGAAGTAGAACCTCGTTGATGGTCTCGTGACCAGCGGCAATTGCCTGAGCAGCTGCCACCTGCGGACAAATAACGATGTCTCCCAGAAGGCCACTAGCACTTAGTTCAAGGTCGGTTCCAGGCCGCAATTCGTCCATTGGAAATGAAAGCACGTCGGTTGGGCCTGGTTCGTCCATCCATTGAATGTGCAGGGTGGTCATTGTGTCTTCATTCACGAATTGAATCGCAAGTTCAGCATCGGGGTGAATTCGCATGTGGTCGAGTGCAAAGCTGGCTAGGTTTAGAACCCGTGCTTCGTCGACTTTCAGATCAGACTCGTTGTTGATTTCTACGCTCAAGACTTGCTGCCTTTCTTAGCCTGTTGGACTTCAAAATCTCCATAAGCTTCGACAATTTTCGCGACCAGAGTGTGGCGAACTACGTCGGCGGAACTCAACATCGAAAAGTGCATGTCGTCGACATCTTTAAGCGCTGCCACTGCGGTCTTTAGACCAGAAACTCCCCCAGGCAAATCCACTTGCGTAGAGTCGCCGGTCACGATCATCTTCGAATTGAAGCCAAGTCTGGTTAGGAACATCTTCATTTGCTCTGGAGTGGTGTTTTGAGCCTCATCCAGGATGACGAATGCGTCGTTCAGCGTGCGTCCGCGCATATAAGCCAATGGGGCCACCTCGATAGTTCCTGTGGTCATTAGTTTTGGAATTGTTTCCGGGTCTAGCATTTCGTGAAGCGCGTCAAACAGGGGCCTGAGGTACGGATCAATTTTGTCGTTGAGTGTTCCAGGCAAAAATCCAAGACGCTCCCCCGCCTCCACGGCCGGGCGCGTCAAAATAATTCTTGACACCTCTTTACGCTGAAGTGCCTGAACCGCCTTTGCCATAGCCAGGTAGGTCTTTCCGGTACCTGCCGGACCAATACCAAACACAATGGTGTGGTTATCGATGGCATCAACGTAGGCCTTCTGACCTACCGTTTTAGGCCTGATGCTTTTACCCTTTGAACTCAAAATACTTTGGCTCAAAATGTCGGCTGGTCTGGCACTTTGGTTTGCGGCCACCATGCTTGCTGAACGCCTAATTTCGTCGGAAGTGAGCCTAAAACCGTTCGCGGCTAGCTCGGTAAGTTGCTCAATGATTCTCTTCGCCGATTCGCACTGGCTTTCCGATCCCTGAAGCGTGATCACACCACCGCGGGCTTGAACCGAGAGACCGGAAAACTGGGCTTCAAGTTCACGAAGGAGCACATCGTTTGGACCGAAAATCTCCGCGGCAACTGCCGACTCAATTACCAGTTCAAATTTTGCTGCTGAGTTCAATTCCATTAGTT
>JBJOJC010000142.1:0-3047 GCA_046046825.1 Actinomycetota bacterium
AAAAAGGATAAGGCAAAGGAAGACCAGTCTTCCGATAAGTAATGTCGAAGAGGAATCCTGAACGCAGGATGAACCTCAGCGGTCATCTTCGTGAGCTAAGAAATCGAATTTACTGGTCTGCGCTTTTCATTCTTTCTGCAGCAGTGGGCGGCTGGTTTCTTTTTGACCCAGTTTTCGCGCTTCTTCAGGCACCTTTCAAAGAGCTTTCAAAGACCCCAGGATTTAGCTCCACTATCAACTTTGGTTCTGTTTCAGCACCGTTCGATTTGCGACTTCAGGTATCACTATTCTTGGGGTTCATTATGGCAAGCCCTTTCTGGCTCTACAATCTCTGGGCTTACATATCACCAGCTTTAGACAAGCGAACCAAAAGAATCTCTATAACCTTCGTATCCTTCGCGACTCCACTCTTTCTCACCGGCTGCTACATCGCTTGGGTCCTGATTCCCAGCTTCGTAAAGAGCTTGCTCTCATTTACACCTGTAGGATCGGCTGCGATCATCAACGCAAATGATTACATCCTCTTTGCCCTACGAGTGCTTCTGGTTTTCGGAATTGCACTGGTACTTCCAGCCATTCTTTTGCTGCTGAACTACTTGGGAGTACTAACAGCTAAGTCCATTATTCGAGGCTGGCGACTAGCAGTTTTTCTATCTGCCGTAGTTGCAGCTTTAGCGACACCAGTGAGCGACCCAATGTCGATGTTGTTGTTGGCGATTCCGCTTATTTTGCTCTATCTCTTGGCTGCTCTCATTGCTCAACTCTTTGACCGCAAGAGGAAAACCAAGACTGAAGCTTTGGCTTCCGATGTCTAAGGAACTCAGCCCAGCTGAGCGTTTTCAGGCGGCTAAGAAACGTTCGAAGTCGGCCGCTGTCGATGAGTTTGTTCAGTTACTCAAATTCCCTCTTGACGAGTTCCAGGAGGAAGCCTGTAGGGCCTTGGCTATGGGGAATGGGGTTTTGGTGGCTGCTCCGACTGGAGCTGGTAAAACCATCGTTGGCGAGTTCGCCATTCACCTTGCCCTGGCCAAACAGCAAAAGGTTTTCTACACAACGCCCATTAAAGCCCTGAGTAATCAGAAGTACCAAGAACTTTGCGACCGTTATGGAGAGTCTCGGGTCGGCATCCTTACCGGAGATAACAACACCAATGCCGGGGCAGAAATTGTGGTCATGACCACTGAAGTGCTTCGAAACATGATCTATGCCAATTCTCTGAACCTAATGAATCTAGGCTTCGTGATCATGGACGAAGTTCACTACCTAGCAGATCGATTTCGCGGTGCAGTTTGGGAAGAAGTAATCCTGCATCTGCCACGTGACGTGAAACTTGTTTCACTCAGCGCTACCGTATCGAACGCCGAGGAATTCGGCGCTTGGCTCGATGAGGTTCGTGGTTCCACAAGCATCATCGTTTCCGAAAAACGTCCTGTACCGCTAAACCAGCACGTATTGTTCGGAAACGAACTGATCGACCTGTTTCAAGGCGATGGTGACCAAAATCGGGTGAGTCAGGAACTGGCCGCCAAGCACGCCGCGAAATTGCGATCGCCTTCGATTCGAAGCACCCGACCTGGCAAATATCGGGGGAGTTACCAGAACGAACCAAAAATCCCAAAGCTCTCAAAACCGGAGACCATTGAGCTTTTGCGTGACGCAAATCTTCTTCCAGCGATTTTCTTCATCTTTTCAAGAGCTGGTTGCGACGCAGCAGTCAAATCCTGCCAGTACTCAGACCTTGGCCTCACTACAAAGGAACAGCGCGAAGAAATCAGGCAAATTGTTGAAGAGCGTTGCGCATCAATCGCCGACGAGGATCTTTCGACGCTCGGTTACTTCGACTGGTTGGCAAGCCTGCAAAGGGGAGTGGCAGCTCATCACGCCGGAATGCTCCCTGCTTTCAAGGAAATCGTTGAAGAGTTATTCCTGAAGAGGCTAGTAAAAGTCGTGTTCGCAACGGAGACCCTGGCCTTAGGTATCAACATGCCTGCCCGTACCGTGGTGCTTGATCGACTAGACAAATACAACGGAGAAGGAAGGGTTCAGATAACACCTGGCGAGTTCACACAACTCACCGGTCGTGCCGGACGAAGAGGTATCGACCCAGAGGGCCATTCAGTTATTCAATGGGCAGCGAACCTTGATCCAGCTAACGTGGCCGGGCTGGCCTCAAAACGTCTTTATCCGCTCATCAGTTCCTTTAGGCCCACCTTCAACATGACGGTGAATCTAATTACGGCTTTCACCCGCTCGAGAGCACGAGAGGTTCTTGAAACTTCATTTGCACAGTTCCAGGCAGACCGCTCAGTAGTTCACCTGGCGAGAACCATTCGGGATCGTGAGATTTCGCTTTCTGGTTACGAAAAGTCGATGAAGTGCCACCTCGGCGATTTCACTAGTTATGCACGACTTCGACGCGAAATATCTGATGTTGAACGTGACCTCAGCCAGAATCGTCCTCGTGACCGCAAGGCGAAAGACATTCGCGCGCTCCCTGGTCGGCACGAACTTGAAAAGAAACTCGCACAGACTAAACACTCACTAAAAGCCCACCCTTGCCACCGATGCCCCGATCGCGAAAGTCACGCTAGATGGGGTGAACGTTGGTGGAAGCTCCGACGCGAAACCGATGCAGTAATCGATCAGATTGATTCAAGAACAAATCAAGTTGCCAAGACATTCGACAGAATTTGCGAACTTCTAGTTACCTTTGGCTATCTCACCCGCGACTCTGAAGGGGAACTTGAAGTCACTCCAGACGGCACCCGCCTTGCCATGATTTATGGTGAACGTGATCTACTAGTCGCTGAGAGTTTGCGCGCGCAAATCTGGGATGAACTTGACTCGGCGACCCTAGCCGCAATAGTTTCTTCGCTAGTCTACGAATCTCGTCGCGACGATGAGCACAGCCAGCCGAAACTCCCAAAGGGTAGGTTCCTCGAAGTTCTCCAACAAACCGACGATCTTTGGTTCACGCTGGAGTCAGCCGCCAAGAAGCACAAATTGAAGACCATCGAACAACTCGATCCTGGCGTTAGTTTCGCGAT
>JBJOJC010000143.1:0-18870 GCA_046046825.1 Actinomycetota bacterium
CGGCTAGTCCGATTTCTTCAAAGGCGGAGAATGCTTGGCGTTCTGGCTTGGAAACGTGGGTGGCCCCGGCAAAGTCGTTGATGTTCCAGACATCGGTATCTAGCGGCGCGATGTTGAAATCTCCCATGAGGGCAAGTGGTAACTCGGGCTCGTGATAAACCTGTTCGGCAATGACCGAGGCCAGAGCTTCGAGCCACTCGAGCTTGTAGCTGTAGTGCGGATCTTCCAGGGTTCGGCCGTTGGGAACGTAAAGGCTCCACAGGCGAATTCCATTGAAAGACGCGCCTAAGGCGCGAGCTTCAGAAACTTCTTTAAACTGCGGCATTCCCGAAAAACCGATCTCGATATCTTCGGCAGGAATCTTGCTGGCAAAGGCAACGCCATTCCACTGATTCAGTCCGTGGAGAACCACCTGATAACCGGCCGCCTCGAATGCTTCATAGGGAAATTGGTCTGGTTTGCACTTAATTTCTTGCATCGCGAGCACGTCGATGTCGTTTCGCACCAGCCAGTCGACGACGCGTCCAACGCGGGTTCTAATGCTGTTTACGTTCCAGGTGGCGATGCGCATCCAACTAGCCTAATTGCCTTCTTTTTGTGAATTGCGAGCTTAATAAATTCGTCTAGACAATAAGTCCAAAAATGTCAGGTTGAACATCTAGAATGTAAGACGATACCCGAGCAATTCAGTCGCGGGCAGATCTAACAAAATAG
Source organism: Actinomycetota bacterium (assembly GCA_046046825.1). Lineage (GTDB taxonomy): Bacteria > Actinomycetota > Actinomycetes > Actinomycetales > Microbacteriaceae > Rhodoluna. Next base: position 715 of record JBJOJC010000143.1, read on the forward strand.
CATCCAAGTAGGGGAAGCAACCATGTTCAAAAAAATCGCAGCAATCATCGCGACTTCGGCCATGTTGGTCGTTGGTTTCAGCACAATGCCAGCAAGCGCAACCACCACTTCAAACCCGGGGTCGGTCAAGAAGACCAGCTGGAGTTTGGGTTACTCTTCGCCTGCCGGCGTTTTGGCTTCAACCAGCGCAACTGCAATTGTGCCTCCGAGCTCAACATCTCTCCAGTCATACGTGGAAATCCAATTTGGTAACGCAGCCGTGCAGGCATACGCGGGCCACGACATCGTTGTTACCTGGAACGAAAGCTTCCCAGCTGGCGTTACCTGGCGACAAAGTGCCCAGTATGACCCAACTAAGCCATACAAGTACTTGGCTGGCCAGGGCAGCGGTGGCTATTACCCGTCGTGGAGTGATGTAAATCCAATTTCCGACAATCCAGACCCAGCCGGGCCAGCCAATTCTTCGGTGTTCACCGTTCCTACCTCGGTGAGCCAGATTACACAGAGCTACCAGTCGTTCTCAATGGTTCTGGGCGTGAACCTCGACAACTCGAACATCACCGCAGGAAATTACACCATCGCTCCTACCCTCTACGACAAAACCGCGGGCGCCCCAATCGTGCTGTCGTCAGTTGAAGATACCAACAGTGTTTTTGCTTCTAGCTCTTGGTACACCACCAGCGGACAGGGTGCCTTTTCCGGTGCGATTCCAGCCAAAACCAGAGTGACCCAGAATCTAAACACCTGTGTTCTTGCTAGCAACTTGGTTGAAGGTCACGCAATTACTGTGGACCGTTTTGTCGACGGCACCTCGGTGGGTCAGTTCCAGTATGGAAATTCTTTCCAGATCATGGGAACCCAAACCTATGGTGGTTCTTTCAGCCCGAACTGGACCGTAACCAGCGACGTTGTTACCAACAGCTGGAAGGGTATCCGTATCAATAGCCAGATTGAGATTGACAATTCGGCCAGTGCTACTAGCCGAACTCTTCCTTCATTCGACCTCATCGTTACCGATACCAGCGCAGCAAACGCCCAGATTGAGGCTTCTTGTGCTCCTGCAGCACCGGCCAAGCCAACTTTCACTCTGAGCGGCACCACCTATGGAACCATCACTTGGGCAAAGCACCCGGGCGACACCAACGTTCAGTACTGGAACCGCAAAATGACCTACAACTGGGCATTGTTCAAGCAGTCGGATCTGAACACTCCAGTCATGACCAGAAGCGTGGAAAACCCAACTCTTACTAATGGCGTTTACTCGGAGTCAATCAGTTTCCGCGACTCTAGTTGGAATCCAATTCCAGTAGACCTAGACACCAACTACGTAATCAAGATGACGGCAACTGCCGAAGGCGATTACGTTGAGTCTGAATACTCAGTAGCCTCAGAGCCAGCAGCTTTGATTGCACCAACTGCACCTACCGGCGTGGCCTTAGATCTACTCAGCCAAACCAGTTTCAAAATTACTTGGAACAAGATTCCAGGCGACGTTGAGCGCACCGACTGCGGAATGCCTCCATGTAATCGTTCGGCAAGCTACACCTATCAGCTATACAAGGCTTCGGACCTAAACACCGTTGTGGCCCAGGGCGGCATGATGGGCGCGACCCTAACCGGAAACAGTTACTCGGCAACTTTGAGCAACGTGATGTCTGGCCCTCCAATGTGGACCACGGTTCGCCTTGCGGGAAGCACCGACTACGTGGTGAAGGTAAAGGCGTATGACGGTCTTTCTAGTCTTGAATCCGCTTACTCGGCCGCTTCGGCAGCCGATAGTTTGGTTGGTCCAGCTGCGCCAAACACTCCAACCGAGCCAATGGCAACCGTTTCGACAATCACAGCCAAGCTCACCGTGCGTGCTGGTGAAACTACCAACATGCACAAGTTGGTCGTTTTCGCGCAGTCAGACACAACTTTCAGCACCCCGCTGACCACCAGCATGAACAGCTACTCTTCCTGCATGGCTACCACGCCAGGTGCGCTGACCTACAACTGTACGGTGACCATTAACTCGGGAATGGCAACATTCAATGCGCCAAACATGTACGTGGTTCGCGCATACGCAACTAACTCAGATGGCTTGGATGGGGCTCTGTCACCGGCATCTTCAGCATTCATCGGCGGTATTCCTGGGGTTACTGTAACTACCCCAAGCAACGGAACTACTGCAGGCGACGCTAAGTTAATCACCTCAGCTTTCCCTGGAATTACCGATGTTTATGGCTCCGGCGCGGGTGGAGTAATGCCAAAGGGCTCGTTCATCTCTGATGGCAAGGGAAACCTTTACACGCTTGCCGATGCCGGTTTAGATGGCTCGTCAGCGAAGTTCTTCGAACTGAAGAAGATCAAGGCCGATTTCACCGGCTTCGACGCCTCTTTTGGCACTAGCGGCAAAGTGAGCACTTCGATCGGCTTCGGCTCGGGTGGAATCGCCCCAACCCTGCCAACGGTTTGGCCATTCGCCAATGGCACCAAATTCGCCATGTACAACTACGTTTCGAACTGTACTCTCAATGGTTCCTGCATGTCGGAGTCAACCTTCAACTTCCGCGAGGCATCGGCGGGTTCAGCTTTCGGCACTCCGGTTAACCTCTCAGGTAAGGGATTGGCACTATGTACTGCTAGCGCAGATGCCGACTTGGGCACTATTGACTCAGCCTCGGTGTCACCGTTCACCGGACTGGTCGGTTTGAGCCGCCCGGCCATGTTGGTTATGTGTACTCACCGTGACTCCGTCACAAGCGCGTACACCTACCAGCGAATCGTCGCGACAATCGCCGCCGACGGAACTCTAACCAAGTTGTTTAACTTGCACTCGGTCAACGCAACTCAGAACAACTACTACCGCCACTCGGTTTCTTACAACCCAAACGCAACCGACGCATCGGATGTGGCTGGCGTGGTTTACGTTGTTCGCAACAAGAATGTAAACAACGTAACCACCAACTGGGAGCGCACGATCATTCGTGTGAAGGTGGATGGAAGTGTTACTGAAACTGCCAGCGCAATCACACCGAGCGGCTCTAACGAACCAACTGTTACGTTGGCTGCCATTAACGATGGAACCACCGTTTACGCTCTGGTAAATGAGTCGGGTCAGAACAAGCTAACCTCGGCATCGGTTGCCAGCGGAAGTTTTGCTGCTACCACCCCGATTGTGATTACCGACGTGCCGATGATGGCAAGCGTTTCGCTAACCTTCCCAAGCATGCAAGCACCTGTTGCGAACGGCAAAATCGCGTTTATTCGTAAAGACCAAACCATGTCTGGGATAACTCTTGCTCCGATGAGCTACAACCTAGCCACCGGTGCAGTAGTAACTGGTGAAGGCTTGGCTTACGGAGTTTCTGGTTCACCTCTGAACTACGCCGTCATTGATGCAGCGGGTCACATGAACTTCATCTACACCCCAGCAATCACCCAGGTGAACCTGGTTCACAACGTGATTCAGTGGAAGAACGTTCGTGACATGGTTGCGGTACCAACTCCTGCGGTAAGCATGCCAGAGGCATACTTCTCCCTAAACGCCGGTGGTTCTTCTATCACCATTGAAGGTGTCAACCTAAACGAAACTTCGGCTGCCAAAAAGGTAACCGGAATTAAGTTCGGTATGGGCGTTGGAAACGCAGGCTTGGTTACCTCAGTGACTAAGACCGCCACTTCAATCACGGTAAAGATCCCAACCTCGATTGTTGCGGGAGCAACCACTGTTCCAACTGCTGCGCTTCCGTTCTCGGTTCCAGTGACAGTTGTTCTCGGTGGTGGCGGAACACTAATGGCCGGGTCGGTTACCTACATCGGTACCACCAAGCTAGTTCAGCCGGTTACCTTGAACGTGGTAACTACTGCTGCCACCACTGCAACTCCTGACCGCGCGGTTAGTGCGATTGTTGGAGCGATTACGCCGATGGAAGCATCACTTCCATTGCCAGCCGTGGTTTCGAGCACCACCCCAACCGTGTGTTCAATCGTCGATGGAAAGGTTCACTTCATCTCGAACGGTAACTGTATCGTCAAGGCGGTAAAGGCCGGAACCGATTGGCTAGCAGAGGGCTCGGCAACTAGCGTTGCCATCCCAGTTCTAAAGGCCGACTCGGTTACCGCAGGCTTCACTGCTGGTGAAACCCCGAACGAAGGCATGTCTGAGGACGACGCAATTGCGCCGGTAGTCACTTTGGCTTCTGGTCGCAAGGACTTCACCATGACCTCGGCTGACGCGGCAAAGTGTTCGATCAACCCTGACACCAAGATGATTTGGTTCAAGGCTGGTAACCAGAACTGTGTTATCACCATTGCCACTGCAGCAGCTAACGCTCAGTGGGCAGCGGTTTCATACACCTGGACGATTGCGATGCAGCCACCAGCCGGTGGTGCAGGTTCGCCGCTACTAGTTCGTAACGACAACGTCATGGTCAAGCTTCCAGGTTTGGCACTGAAGTGGAACCAGAAGACCAACCAGGTCTACTTCGTTACCCGTGTGAAGTGGATTGGCCCAGTTCAGGCCAAGATGACATTCACCGACCTAGACGGCGCTGAGCAGTCTTGTGTGGTGAACTTCGGAACTCTGAAGAAGACCCCGCTTCCTGCAAACGGCGACCCGTTCATCCTTACCAGCCCAGCGCTTTGTTCAGACACCAAGAGTGTTCTAAACAAAACCAACACCGCTGCTGAGAAGGCTGCCCAGGCCTTGGTTTACACCAAGTTCAAGGCTTTGGTAGCTGCGAAGACGGCCGCTGGTGAAAGCACTTCGGTTCAGTTCACCTACCGTCGTGAGCTTCACCGTGCTACCGACTACGGTCTACGTACCCCTGGCGAGACCCTCCTAACCAAGGAATGGTCAACCCCAACCTACGCAAGCCTTTACTACAAGGCAATCGACACCATTACCGCATCGCTACCAGCAGACGTTCCTGCCGCTGCTTCAGCAACTGCCGATGGAGCGTTTGTTCCAGTAATCACTTTGGAATCGAAGCGAACTGACTACACCGTCACTTCGTCAGACGAAACCAAGTGTGTGGTACTTGCCGACGGACGTATTTGGGCCAAGGTTGCCGGCGAGAACTGTGTTCTAACCATCGGTACCGGAACCAACGCGATCTGGGCTGGAAAGTCGTTCACCTGGACAATCCCAATGGTTGCAGCAGTTGCAGCCGATGCCGGTTCGGCTGTTATTGCTCCAAGCAACAACACCGCAACCAACATTGGTCCAATTGCAGTTACCTGGAACCAGGCAACCTCTGCAGTCGCTATGAAACTAACCAACCGTAACGTTGGTTTGGTTACTGCGAAGATGACCTTCACCGGTCTCGACAATGTTGCTTACAGCTGTGAAGTTAAGTTCGGTTCAGCCGCCAAGGTTGCCGCCGCACTGGTTCCAACCTTCAAGACCCAGACCAGTGGTGCGTTCTGTACCTACACCACCGGCTTGACCTCGGCTCAGAAGGCAACTCAGGCTGCCGCTCTAGTGAAGTTCAAGGCTCTGGTTGCGGCTCGCAAAGCCGGCGTTGGTGTTGGAGTGATTCCAGTTACCTTCGCGTTCAAGTTCGAAGCTCACAACCCGCTAACCGGCGCTTTGGTTGAGGGTCAGACCTTGAACACCGATGCCAACAAGGCTTGGTCGCCAAACGTTCACGTGAAACTGAACTACCGCGCAACCAGCAACTAGTAGCAATCTCATCGGGTCGAGAGCCTGCACCGAAAGGTGCGGGCTCTCACTCATTTGGCTAGATAAACTTGGGGTATGACCTTCTCTTCACCTTCAAAACTGCGCCTTGTTGAGCTTGTAAAAGAGCTCGCCGTTGTTCACGGAAAGGTGACCCTGTCTTCTGGAATTGAAGCCGACTACTACGTTGATCTTCGCCGCGCCACCCTTCACCACGAGGCCGCACCGCTAATTGGTCAGGTCATGTTAGATCTCCTCGACGCCAACGGCGTCGACGATTTCGAAGCCATCGGAGGCCTAACCATGGGAGCCGACCCGGTGGCCACAGCCGTTCTTCACCAAGCCGCAGCGCGCGGTCGCAACATCGACGCATTCGTGGTTCGTAAGGCCGCTAAGGCACATGGAATGGGTCGCCAGGTTGAAGGCCCAGACGTTCGCGGTCGCAAGGTTGTGGTGGTTGAAGACACTTCTACCACCGGCGGTTCACCGCTTACCGCAGCTCAAGCACTTGAGGAGGCCGGTGCAATCATCGTGGCCGTTGCTACCGTGGTTGACCGCAACACCGGAGCCCAGAAAGTTATCGAAGACGCCGGCTATCGCTATCTCACCGCAATTACCCTCACCGATCTGAATCTTGGCTAATTGAAGCAATTCGTTCGCCTGCAACTGGCTTCGGTTGCCAGCATCATCGCGGGTTCGATGATGTTTTTGACCCTGCCTTGGCTCACGATCAAACTCACCGGCTCGGCTACGATGGCCGGCCTAGTAATTGCAGTTACGGCAATCCCTGGGTTGCTTCTTTCACCGTTTCTCGGATCGCTTATTGATGCACTCGGACGTAGAAAAATGGCGATTGCCGTTGAAGCAATCACCGTTCTCACCACCATCGCCTATCCGATTCTGAACGGCTTTACCCCGCTCACCCTGCCGCTGTTGTTGCTGATGGGCGTAATCCGTGCCACCTTTGCCGGCGGTTCGATGACCGCTCGCAAGTCTCTTCTCCCCGACGTCGCCCGCGAGGCGAAGATGACTCTCGACCGCGGCAATTCGATCCACGAAGCTTTGGCGGCTGCCGCTTTCGCAACCGGTCCGGCAATCGCGTCGATGTTGATTGCGGCGTTCGATGTAATGGCTGCGTTCTGGGTCTCCGGCGCTTTCATGGTTTTGTCAGCTTTTTTTGCATGGACGATTCGAGTTCACGAACACAAAGAAGACGACGCCAAGGAGCGCGGCGAAGAATCATGGATTTCTTACGCGGCTCAAGGTTTCAAAGCACTGGCAAAGCTCCCATCCGTGATGATCATCTTCGTCATCGTGATTTGTCTGGCACTGCTCTACATGCCTTCTGAGCTGGTGGTTTTGCCGAAGTACTACGAAGGAATCAACGACCCTCAGACGCTCGGTTTCTTGCTAATGGCTATGGCTCTGGCAACTTCGGTCGGTTCACTGCTTTTCGAACGCTTCACCCACTTCCTGTCTTACGCGAACATCCTGCGGTTCACCGGTTTCGGGGTGGCCTTGCCGATGATTCCGATGGCGTTCCTGCCACCAACCCCGATAATGATTCTCTGCGGGCTAGTGCTCGGGTTCGCCTGGGGGCCAATGCCACCGCTTCTGAACACGGTGATTCAGAAGAAGGTTCCGCCAAGCATGCGAGGTCGTGTGTTCTCGGTTGAAATGACCATCTGGAATGCAGCCCCAATGATTTCCATGGTTTTCGCTGGCGCAGCTGTCGACGCTTTCGGCGTTCAGCCGGTCTACTTTGTGATTGCCGGTCTAGTACTGATTGCAGTAGTTGCGGCTTCAGTTCAGCCAGCACTAAAAGATCTAAACGAAGTCGACGCCTAGTCGAGCAGGTCGGCGATCGAGTTCAAAATCTCGTTCGGGCGATATGGGTATTTAGCAATCTCGGTCGCGTCGGCAATTCCGGTAAGAACTAGAACGGTGTGAAGACCAGCTTCGATTCCCGCAACCACGTCGGTGTCCATTCGGTCGCCGATCATTCCGGTGCTTTCCGAGTGCGCGTCGATCTTGTTCATCGCCGATCGGAACATCATTGGGTTTGGTTTACCAACGATGTAAGGCTCCTTGCCGGTGGCCTTGGTGATTAGTGCCGCAACCGAACCGGTTGCCGGTAGTGGCCCATCGGCTGAAGGTCCGGTGGCGTCTGGGTTGGTGGCAATAAAGCGTGAACCGTTGTTGATCAGGCGAATCGCCTTGGTTAGGGTTTCGAAGTTGAAGTTGCGAGTCTCGCCAAGCACAACGTAGTCGGGGTTCACATCGGTTTGGATGTAGCCAACCTCATGCAGAGCGGTGGTCATCCCAGCCTCACCGATAACGTAGGCGCTGCCCTTTGGCTTCTGCGAGTGCAGGAAGTCGGCGGTTGCCAGTGCTGAAGTCCAGATGCTCTCTTCCGGAATGTTCAAGCCCGTTGCCTTCAAGCGGGCGGCTAGGTCGCGTGGGGTATAGATCGAATTGTTGGTAAGCACTAGAAAGCGCAGACCTTGATCCTGCCACTGCTGTATTACCTCAGACGCACCAGGTAGTGCCACACCCTCGTGAACCAGCACGCCGTCCATGTCGGTAAGCCAGCATTCGATTTTTCTTCGAGTCGTCATGGTCTTAGGCTACCAAATCACTTACCAGCCCCGCCCAGAGGCAACTCTCTTAGACTTGTTAGATGCCTAGCAAACGCCCCATTTTCTCGAAGTTGCCACAGAAGCAACTACGTTGGGTCGGCAATACTTTGCGAAACGAAACCACCGGCGGGATTCTGCTGCTTTTGGCCGCAATGGGAGCCCTAATCTGGGCAAACACCGACTTTGCGGGCTATAGCCAGCTTCACGACTTGAAGGTTGGCCCAGCCGAATTTCACCTAGATCTAACACTGGCGCACTGGGCCGCCGACGGCCTGCTCGCAATCTTCTTCTTCGTGGCTGGCCTTGAGCTTAAGCACGAATTAGTGGTTGGCTCGCTAAAAGACAAAGCCGTGGCTGCCGTCCCAATTGCCGCCGCACTTGGCGGAATGGCAATCCCCGCGCTAATTTTTGTAGCCATGAACCTTGGCCAAAGCACCGTCAGCGGTTGGGGAATCCCAATGGCAACCGACATCGCCTTTGCGCTGGCCGTTCTGGCCGTGGTTGGGAAAAGCCTTCCGGTTGAACTCCGCGTCTTCTTACTCACCCTTGCCGTAGTCGACGATCTCGGGGCAATTCTGGTCATCGCGATTTTTTACACCGCTTCGATTAACTTCCTAGCACTGCTGGTTGCAGTTGCTGCGCTTGCGACATTCTGGTTTTTGCAGAAGAAACAGGTAACCGGTTGGTACTACTACCTTCCGCTCGCCGCTATCACCTGGCTGGCCATGCACGAGAGCGGTGTTCACGCCACCATCGCGGGTGTGGCACTCGGCCTTTTGATGAACCTAAAAACCTCCGACCGCGTGATGCACCTGGTTCATCCGATTTCCGCCGGAATCGCCGTGCCGATTTTCGCGTTCTTCAGCGCCGGTGTTCACTTTGGAGACCTAACTCTCGGCGAGCTTGCGGCTTCTCCGGTGGCGCTCGGCATCCTTCTCGGATTAGTGCTCGGTAAGCCGATCGGCATCGTTGGCACGGCCTGGATTGTTTCGAAGTTCACCAAGGCCAGTTTGTCTAGCGAACTTTCTTGGTGGGATGTGGCCACGGTTGGCGTTCTTGCTGGTGTTGGCTTCACCGTCTCGCTGCTAATCAACGAACTGGCATTCAAAAACAACGAAACGATTTCGTCGATCGGAACCCTTTCGATTTTGGTTGCATCAACTTTGGCAGCACTGTTCGCAACCATCGCCCTTCAATTCAGAAATCGAGCGTATTCACGTTGACCACACACGAACCTTCACCTGAACAAACCACCTGGGGAGTTGGCCCGCACGCGAAACCTTGGCCGGTTGGGGAGCAGTACGACCCGGAACTTCTTGAAAACGGCGACACCAGAAACGTGCTCGACCAATACCGCTACTGGAAGATGGAAGCCATCGTGGCCGAGCTCGATAGCCGACGCCACAAGTTCCACGTTGCCATCGAAAACTGGCAGCACGATTTGAACATCGGTTCGATTGTTCGAACTGCCAACGCTTTCCTAGCCGCCGAAGTTCACATCATCGGCAACCGTCGTTGGAATCGTCGCGGGGCGATGGTCACCGACCGCTACCAGCACGTGACCCATCACCCAACTGTTGAAGATTTCTTGGCATGGACGAAAGCCAACCAGCTACCAATCATCGCCATCGACAACGTGCCAGGCTGCAAAAAGATCGAGCAGTATGAGCTGCCCGAAAGCTGCGTTCTTCTGTTCGGTCAAGAAGGCCCTGGGCTCAGTGAAGAAGCCATCAACGCTTCAGAGGTAGTGCTCGAAATCAGCCAGTTCGGCTCAACTCGTTCGATCAACGCCAGCGCAGCAGCAGCCATTGCCATGCACAGCTGGATTACAACCCACGTCTTTTAGGGAAACTAATTGCGACCTGGAGCCCACCTAGCTCACTACGTGACAACTCCATTTTTCCGCCATGTACATCAACTATTTTTGCCATGATGCTAAGCCCAAGGCCCGAACCCCCAGAGGAGCGGGAACGAGACTCATCAAACCTATTGAACGAGTTAATTACCCGCCCTTTCTGAAGGGTGGCAATTCCCGGCCCGGAATCTTCGATCAGTAGATAAAGTTTCTCTTCGAACGAATGAAGAGTAATTCGCACCAGATCACTTTCTTTCGTGTAGCGAACAATGTTTTGGAAGGCGTTAGCCAGCACCTGAGTCATCAATGAGTGTGATCCTACGAAATCAGCCTCTCCTTCCAAGAAAAGATCTACTCTTCGTTTTGGTTGCAGTGCTTGCAGGTCATAAACCTGCTCCGTAATGAGGACACCGAAATTGAAAGGGGTCATTTCGATTGCCGGAGTCTCCTCTAGTTCTGCAAGTTGAAGCAGGTCTGTGATCAGCTGCTGCATCCTAAGGGACTCATTTAGCGAACGCTCGATTGCCACTTTTCGTTTCTCCGGAGCAAGATCATCATATTTGGAAAGGAGATCTAGATAACCTCTGATAACTGTTAATGGTGTCTTTAGCTCATGTGAAGCATCCCCAATAAAAACCTTCATCTGTGCTCTTGCGGTCTGAAGTTGCTTCGTCATTTGACTGAGTGCCTCTGAAAGATCCGTCACTTCGGCACTCGCAGTTTTTGATGTTATTTCTTCCTGAGACCCAGATGCCACTAATTCCGCTTCTTTGGTTAATTTTGAAATGGCCAGGACATCTTTTCGCAGGATGAACAAGGAGATTAGCCCCGACAGGAATCCGCCAAGTAACGACAACCCAATCGCTACTGAAGTAGCTGTGTCCCTGGCTCTAATTTCTCGTTCAATCGAAGCCGAAATGATGAGTTTTTCGCCGGAGCCCAAATCAATCGTTTTGCTAATGACGTTTTTGTTTTTGTCCTTAGAAAAGCTGTCAATTAATGTGGTGACTGTTGAGTCAGCTTCGAAATAATCAATATTGAATGCGTGAGACTCACCCAACAATAGGGCCATGCTAACCGGGTCCTCATTGCTGTCCATCACCCGTTGCTGGAACAGGTCAATGTTTTTAGAAACTTGATTTATCGATGAATCAAAACTGATGCTCATTACTAATAGTCCGAGCAACAGAGAAAACAGCGAAGTAACCCCAATTACGGCAATAACAAGTTTCGTTCTTAGTTTCATGGGCGATCCGAAATTTTGAAGCCGATCCCTCGAACGGTGACGATTCCAGCAAAGCCAGACTTATGAAGTTTCTTCCTCAGATAGGAAATGAACGTATCAACGACCGATGTGCTTTCTGCAAATCCAAGGTCCCAAACCGTGTCTAAAAGGGCATGCTTCGTCAGCACCTTGTTCTTGTTTTCCATCAGGTAGGACAGAAGACGGAATTCGGTTGGGGAAAGATCTACAAACTCACCGTCTAGGGTAACGCGATGCGTGTCGGTGTCTAAAGAAATTGGACCGCAGATAAGTTGTTCTGTGATTTCCCCTCGATTTGTTCTTCTTAGGATGGCCGAAATGCGAAGCGTAAGTTCTTCTAATCCAAAGGGTTTAGAAACGTAATCATCGGCGCCAAGTTTGAAGCCTGTAGAAATGTCAGGCTTTTCGTTTCTGGCGGTGAGAAAAATCACCGGGGTTAGGTCGCCCCGATCTCTAAGGCTTTTCACGAGCTCATATCCGTTCCGCCTAGGCATGTTCACATCGGTTAGCAGCAAATCGATTGACTCGCGGTGCAGAATCGAAGAAGCTTCGATTCCGTCGGCAGCCGCGGTTACCGAATAACCAGCCAGTTCCAACGCGTCGCAGATGAGTTCGCGAACCGACGCTTCGTCGTCTACCACGAGGATTCTTTTGCGTTCCATTGTTCAATCGTAGAAACGAAACGACAGGAAAATAGAATCCACAAGAATACCCAAGTAATTTGACAGAGATTTAACAGAATTACATTGGAACATCTAGTGGTAGTGCTCAAGACAGAAAGAGGAAAAAGATGAAAATTTCGAAGATTGCAATTGCACTTGCAGCAACCGTGGCCATCTCGAGCCTGACCGCGATGCCAGTTTCGGCAAAACCGATCACTAGCCACATCAATACTGCCTCACCTGCTTCGGTCGTTGGATCCGAAGACTCAGCTGCGATTAACGCATACAAGACTGCCAAGGCAAATTACCGAACAGCCGTGGCAGATTACCGAGCAAAGAAGAATGACTTCAAGGCAGCTAACGCAGCTTACAAGACCGCTCTTCAGCAGTTCAAAGCGTCTGACAAGTCCTACGCCAACGCAATCAAGGTGATTGGGAAAACTTTCCGCGACAGCATTGCCTCAGCTAAAGCTGTATTCAAGGCTGAGACCGCAGCTGCAACCAACGCAGAACAGAAGTTGGCAGCAAAGAACAAGTTCGGTCAAGCCAAAGCAGCCGCGGCCTCAAACCGCGCAGCAGCTCTTGCAGCATTGGGATTCGCTCCGGTAAAACCAGTTGCTCCGGTTAAACCAGCGAAGCCAGTGAAACCAACACGATAAAAAATCCCCTTCTAGAGTTTGTGGCCGCATCGAAAGTTGCGGCCACAAACTTTTTGCAAAAGTTTCAATCATCTTTTGCGGGTAAACTTAGAGGGTGCCTGAATCGGGCACGAATCCCAGCTTTGAAGAGGGGTAGCCATGCCTGCAGTAGTAATCATCGGCGCACAGTGGGGCGACGAAGGTAAGGGTAAGGCGACAGACCTACTCGCCGAGCACATCGACTACGTGGTCAAGTTCAACGGCGGTAACAACGCGGGTCACACCGTGGTCATCGGCAACGAGAAGTATGCCCTTCACCTGCTGCCTTCAGGCATTCTGACCCCAGGGGTCGTTCCAGTAATTTCTAACGGTGTGGTCATTGACCCAGCCGTTCTATTCGAAGAACTCGACGCCCTAAACGCCCGCGGAATCGACACCTCAAAACTTCGCATCTCGGCTAACGCTCACGTAATCACCTCTTACAACGTGACCATCGACAAGGTGACTGAGCGCTTCCTTGGTAAGCGTGCCATCGGCACCACCGGACGTGGAATTGGCCCAACCTACGCCGACAAGATCAACCGCGTTGGTATTCGAATTCAGGATCTTTTCGACGAAAGCATTCTTCGCCAAAAAGTTGAGGCGGCTCTAGTGAGCAAGAACAACCTCCTGACCAAGGTTTACAACCGCGCTGCCATCAAGACCGATGCTGTGGTTGCTGAGCTACTTGGCTTTGCCGAGCGCCTTCGCCCATATGTTGGCGACACCGCACTTGAACTTCACCAGGCTCTTGAAGCTAACAAGGTCGTTCTGTTCGAGGGTGGTCAGGCAACCATGCTCGACGTTGACCACGGAACCTACCCGTTCGTTACTTCCTCAAACGCTACCGCTGGTGGTGCTTCAACCGGTTCCGGCGTGGGTCCAAGCCAGCTGAAGTCGATCATCGGAATCGTTAAGGCTTACACCACCCGCGTTGGCTCAGGTCCGTTCCCTACCGAGCTCTTCGACGACTCAGGGGAGTTCCTTCGCGCCACCGGTCACGAATTCGGAACCACCACCGGGCGTCCGCGTCGCTGTGGTTGGTATGACGCACCGATTGCTCGCTACTCGGCCCGCATTAACGGTCTAACCGACTTCGTGCTAACCAAGCTTGACGTTCTGACCGGACTAAAAGAGATCCCGGTCTGTGTTGCCTATGACGTTGATGGCGTGCGCCACGAAGAAGTTCCGGTTAGCCAGAGCGACTTCCACCACGCAAAGCCGATCTACGAAAACTTCCCAGGTTGGGAAGAGGACATCAGCACTTGCCGCACCTTCGAAGAGCTTCCAAAGAACGCCCAAGACTACATCTTGGCTGTTGAGAAGCTAAGCGGTTGCCGCATTTCGGCAATCGGTGTTGGCCCAGCTCGCGACGCAATTATCGTGCGTCACGACATGCTAGCTATTTAGGAAGTTCTGCCTTCGGGGCCACTTTGGCTCGCTCAGACGCAACAGTATCGCGAAGTTGCTTCGCAACTCCCTGAGCCCACTTCTTGGCGGCCTCTTCACCTTGGTCGAACAGAGTAAATACGTAGCCAGCTGGGTAGCCTGGGCCAAAGGCGAGTACGTTTAGCGCCTGCAAACCTGAAGTGCGCTCACGGTTCGAGACCGCAATCTTCACGTTTAGCCCATTGGCGCCTGGTTCAAGGGAAACAGTTTTAGACAAATCCCAATCGCGCACCATCTTGGCACCGCTGAAAACGATTCTCTGGTTGGTGAAAACCGCCTGGCCGTAATCAATCTGGGTAAGAACTTCAGGGTTTTTGGTGAGCTGACCCCCCATTCCACCAACGTTTCCGCGAACATTGCCAAACAGGGGAAAGCTAACGCCGGCATTCATGCCCGAGAAACTCGAACCAGAGCTCTCGTATTCGGTGAGTGCCACCATCGGATTTACATAAATGAGCTTTTCGCCCTTCTGAAGTGCCATGCCAACCGAAAGTTCCGGCTCTTTCCCGGCGACAATTTGGTCGAGAATCGTGGCACAAGCTTCCATGTTGTTTACGAAGGTTGCTTGCTTCCGGCGAGTGTTGTCTCTCACAATCAGAATGGTCGCCACAATCGCAAACACGGCGATGATCAATGCAGCTGGGTTTTGGATAAGGAAACTTCCCAGCATCAGCACCGCAATAATCAGGCCAAAAATTCCGCATCCGGAAGGCTTGTTCATTTATTTTCCCCATTTCTAAAAGTTGTCTCTAGCCTAGGGAACTTCTAGGACAATTAAACAGTGGACGCCAACGATTACATCGAAGAAGAGAACGACCCAGTTCTCGAGCAGTGGGGTCTGGCCGTTAACACCCGAGGTCACGTGCCTTTTTATCGCCAGCTCTATTTCCCCGACGTCTACGAACTTCGTCAGTGTGGCTACGACATCCGTCGATTTGAAGAGCTTTTTGATCTCCTAGAAAACGCCCGCATTTCTCACGCTCGCAAAATTCACAGCCTGCTTCACGTTGAATACTCGAGCACTGTGTTCGACCCAAACATCGCCAAGCAGTATGAACTAAACGTTTGGGCAACCCTTCACCGTTTCGGAGCATCCGATGCCCCGCCGCTTCTAAAGAAGGTTCTTGGTCAGGCGTTCCCTGGCGAGTCAGTCACCCACTACGCTAGCGATCTGATGACCTGCTTCTTCTGGTCGAGCCTGGCAATGATGGCAAGAGACTACGTTTGGCGGGCGCCGGAACTTGAGCTCATGGCCGACTATCTAGATTTCCCGTTGAAGGCCGCTTTCGGCATCGACGCCCTGCTTCTCGCTGCTTAAAAGTTACTAACAGGCCAGATTCGGCCCCTTGTAATAACTGACACAATTCATGAAGTGTCAGCTGGCCGCAGTGTTGGCACAGGCAAAGAAAAAGGCCCGCTACCACGGGCCATATTCCTTGTTTCCTTGAAAGTTCCGGAAGAAACCTTTCCTTACCTAACAAGGAAAGGGTAACGCAATATTTTTGCTTCGGCAAGAATATGGGCGACTTCTGTGGACTTCCTCAGGTTTCTTGCGGAGGAAGGTGGCGCATGATGAAAATCCTGTTCCTAAGAGTTCTTAGAGCGGTGTTTGTTGGTTTGCTTGCCCAAGCCCTGATACACCTAATCCTAAGAATGATCGAGTAAAACCGATGCGGGGAGCAGGCGTCTGCCTGTTCCCCGTCTTAAAAAGGTAAAATCGAAACGTTCCCAAACGTTAGGTGAAGCGAAGATGCTTACAGAGGCTGAACTTTTAGCCAAGGTCCCAACCGGCCTTTACATCAATGGCCAGTGGGTCGAAGGGTCTGCTAAAGACCAGATTGCGGTTGAAGACCCAGCCACGGGCAAGACGCTTCTTACCATTGCCAACGCCACCGCCGAAGACGGCCTCAAAGCACTTACGGCGGCCGCCGATGTTCAGGAATCTTGGTCGAAGACCAGCCCTCGCGAGCGCGCTGAAATTCTTCGTCGCACCTTTGAGATCGTTCGCGATCGCGCCGAAGAGTTCGCGATGTTGATTTCGCTTGAAATGGGTAAGCCACTGGCAGAAGCGCGTGGCGAGGTTACCTACGGCAACGAGTTTGTGCGCTGGTTTAGCGAGGAAGCTGCCCGTATCGGCGGCCGTTTCGGCTCGAACCCAGAAGGCACCGGCAAGATGCTGATCACCAAGCGTCCGGTTGGTCCAGCTTTCGCAATTACCCCTTGGAACTTCCCGTTGGCGATGGCTACCCGCAAGATTGCCCCAGCGATTGCCGCCGGTTGCACTATGGTGGTCAAGCCTGCCGAGCTCACCCCGTTGACCACGATGTTCTTCGTGAAGGCTCTTGAAGAAGCAGGTCTTCCAGCCGGCGTTATCAACGTGATCACCACCAGCACCTCGGCCGCCACCTCGGCTCCAATCATCGCCGACTCACGCCTTCGCAAAATCACGTTCACCGGCTCAACCAAGGTTGGCGTGAAGCTTTTGGAGCAGGCTGCTCAAAACGTGCTGCGCACCTCAATGGAACTTGGCGGCAACGCTCCGTTCCTAGTATTCGAAGACGCCGACCTCGATGCCGCCGTTACCGGCGCCATGCAGGCAAAGATGCGCAACATCGGCCAGGCTTGCACGGCTGCCAACCGCTTCATCGTTCACGAAGCTGTCGCCGACGAATTTGCGTCGAAGTTCGCAGTGAAAATGGGCGAACTAAACCTCGGACGCGGAATCGCTGACGGAACTACCTGTGGTCCGGTTATCAACCAGGCAGCTCAAGACAACATGCAGCGACTGGTTGACCTAACCGTGAAGGAAGGCGCCGACGTGGTTACCGGTGGAACCACATCTGGCAGCGAAGGCTACTTCTTCAAGCCAACCGTCTTGGCTAACGTGCCTGAGGATGCCAGCATCCTGAAGGAAGAGATCTTTGGCCCAGTGGCCCCGATCGTTCGCTTCAAGACTGAGGAAGATGCAGTGCGCATCGCCAACAACACCGAGTACGGCCTGGTCAGTTACGCCTTCACCAAGGACCTTGCCCGAGGCATGCGCCTGGTCGACAGCCTCGAGAGCGGAATGTCTGGAATCAACACCGGGCTGGTCTCCAATGCTGCGGCGCCATTCGGTGGCGTCAAGCAGAGCGGTATGGGTCGCGAAGGTGGAGCCGAGGGCATCGAGGAATACCTCGAAACTCGCTATGTGCTGATCCCGAATCTTTAGGCAAAAAGTGAAGCCCCAACCAACCGGCTGGGGCTTCCAACTTTTAAGTTAGTGCTTCGAAACCTTCTTCAGGGTTCCATCTTTTTTCAAGTCAACAGCCTCTGATTTGTGTCGGTCGGCCACGAAGTCCATGACTGCGAATAGAACACCAGAAACCACGAAGGTTAGGTGAATCACCACGCGCCAGACCACGCCGTCGCCAACTTTCTCGGAGCCGATCTCACCGAGGTGGATGAAGTCTTTCAACAGTTCAATGACCGAGATGGCAACTAGCGAACCGATCAGCTTGATCTTCAAACCGGAGAAGTCGATGGTGCCCATCCAGTGAGGTCGGTCGATCGATTCGTGAGCGGCGTCGATGCGAGAAACAAAGTTCTCGTATCCGGCAAAAATCACAATCAAAATCAGGTTCGAAAGAAGAACCAGGTCAAGTAAAGCCAGCAGGTCGGTGGTGAAGGCGTGGTTATCGCCAGCAAACATGTTCATGACCAAGGTGTAAAAGTCTTGACCAAACCGAACAATCACCAAAACCAAAACGAGGACGAGCCCTAGATAAAGAGGACTTAGTAGCCAACGGCTCCAAAATAGCGCGTTTTCAAACTTCGTGGAAATTCGTTTCTCAGACATGAGACTCCTTCGGATTTAGAAATAGCCTACCCAAAATGTCCCTACTGGCAGAGACAATGAACCTGTGAGTTAGGGGAGTAAATGAACGAGAATTCAAAGGTTCAATT
>JBJOJC010000144.1:0-4015 GCA_046046825.1 Actinomycetota bacterium
GTAGGCGTCCATGGTGGTGCCGATATCTCCACGTTTGGCGTCGGCAATGACCAACAACCCAGCCTCCTTGGCTTGATTGGTTACTTCTGCCAATACTTGGAAGCCGGCAGCTCCGAAGCGCTCGAAAAACGATACTTGCGGCTTGATGACCCCAACTCTGGTTGAGGCGGCATCGATTACTCGCAGGGAAAATTCTCGGATGCCAGAGGCTGAGTCGGGCAGACCCCAAGACTGCAACAAAGACGCATGAGGATCAATCCCAACGCACAGCTGACCCCGAGACTCGAAAGCCTCGAGAAGTTGTTTTCCGAATTTAGAGTGCAAGTGCCGCCGCCCGGTCTGCTGCGTGTTGCTGCAGTGAACGGACCGCGAATGGTCCGGCAATAACAGTCTCGAATGAACCAATCGCTGCGCTGAGTTGAGCAATGGTGGTGAAAATAGCCTTGTCTGCTGCAGTAGTCGCCGCGCGAATCTCATAGCCGTCTTTACGAGCGGATGAACCAGATGGAGTGTTGACAACGACATCAACCTCACCCGCGGTAATTAGGTCAACAATCGAAGGACCTTCCCCCGGCGTTGATTCCTTACGGACGCTCTCAACCGCGATACCGTGCCTAGCCAGGATCGAGGCGGTTCCCTCGGTAGCAAGAATTCGATACCCGAGCTGCTGCAAACGGCGTACCGGTAGGAGCACCTGTGGTTTGTCGCGATCTGCCACAGAGATGAAGATTGTCCCGCTGGTTGGTAAGGCGCTGCCAGCAGCAGCTTGGCTCTTAGCAAACGCTGTTGGGAAATCGACGTCGATGCCCATGACCTCTCCAGTGGAACGCATTTCAGGGCCCAATAGAGAATCAACGAACCGTCCGTCTTTTGTTGCAAAGCGCTTGAATGGAAGCACGGCCTCCTTCACGGAAATCGCCGAGCCAGCTGGGATGTAAGTGCCATCAACCTTTGGAAGGTGTCCATCTTGCTTCAATGAGGCAATCGATTTACCGACCATAACCAAAGACGCAGCCTTAGCCAAGGTAATCCCCAGGGCCTTTGAAACGAAAGGAACAGTGCGTGATGCTCGAGGATTCGCCTCAAGAACGTAGAGCACGTCGTTGGCGATCGCAAACTGCACGTTGAGCAGTCCACGAACTCCGATACCCTTCGCAATTGCCTCAGTAGCTACTCGAACACGTTCGATTTGCCCAGCCGAAAGAGTGATCGGAGGCAGGGTACACGATGAGTCGCCAGAGTGGATTCCTGCCTCTTCGATGTGTTCCATCACGCCACCAACATAAAGCTCCACACCGTCGTAAAGTGCGTCAATGTCGATTTCGATGGCGTCATCTAGGAATCGATCTACTAGCAGTGGATAGCCTGGACCGATCAAACCGAATTCGGCAATCCTGTCGAAGTAATCGACAAGAGAATGCTGGTCGTAGACGATTTCCATTCCACGCCCTCCAAGAACAAAGGATGGACGAACCAAAACCGGATAACCGATTCTCGAGGCGATTTCGGTTGCCTCAGCTAGGTTGATGGCAATGCCATTGGCAGGTGAGAGCAATCCAGCGTTATCTAGAATCTCGCTAAATAGGCCTCGCTCCTCTGCCAAATCAATTGCCTCAGGAGTGGTTCCAAGGATCGGAATACCAGCTTCCTTCAAACCTTTTGCTAGTCCAAGCGCAGTTTGACCACCGAGCTGCACAACCACTCCAACGAGTTCGCCACTGTTGCTTTCGGCGTGAATAACTTCCAGCACATCTTCAAGCGTTAGCGGCTCGAAATAGAGGCGATCAGAGGTGTCATAGTCGGTAGAAACCGTCTCTGGGTTGCAGTTGATCATGATGGTTTCATAACCGGCGTCTGAAAGCGCGAATGAAGCGTGTACACACGAGTAATCGAACTCAACACCCTGACCGATACGGTTCGGACCAGAACCCAGGATCACTACCTTCTTCCGAGAAGAAGGAACGACTTCGGTCTCCTGCTCATAGGTCGAGTAATGGTATGGCGTTTGCGCAGGAAACTCGCCGGCACAGGTGTCAACAGTCTTGAAAACGGGGCGAAGTGAAAGCGCGTGACGGATAGCACGAACATCGGATTCACCAAGCGAACGAAGTTCAGCAATTTGGATGTCTGAGAAACCGTGTTCCTTTGCCTCGAGAATGACCTCGGCAGAAAGCTCACCAGCCGAGGCAATCATTTCAGCAACTTCGTTGATCAATACGATTTGATCAATGAACCAAGGATCGATCTTGGTGTTATCGAATACCTGTGTGGCAGTGGCGCCTTGTCGGAGAGCCTGCTGAACAGCGACGATTCTGCCATCGGTAGGAATCTTGATTTGCTCAAGTAGCTCTGCGAGAGATTTTTGCTGCTCACCCCAGTGGAACGATGAGCCCTTCTTCTCAAGCGAACGAAGTGCCTTTTGGAGAGCTTGACTGTAGTTACGACCAATTGCCATAGCTTCACCAACCGACTTCATAGTGGTCGTTAAAGTTGGGTCGGCCGCAGGGAACTTTTCAAACGCAAATCTAGGAACCTTGACCACAACATAGTCGAGAGTAGGTTCGAAGCTGGCCGGCGTGACCCGAGTGATGTCATTAGGGATTTCATCGAGGGTGTAACCAATTGCAAGCTTCGCCGCAATTTTGGCAATGGGGAAACCAGTAGCCTTGGACGCCAACGCAGAAGAACGTGAAACACGAGGATTCATTTCAATGACGATAACGCGACCATCATTAGGGTCGACAGCGAATTGGATGTTGCAGCCACCGGTGTCAACGCCGACATCTCGAATGATTCGAATTCCAATGTCACGAAGGTTCTGGTACTCGCGGTCGGTCAAAGTTAGAGCAGGGGCAACCGTAATTGAGTCACCGGTGTGAACTCCAACTGGGTCGACGTTCTCGATGGAACAGACCACAACGGTGTTGTCGGCAGTGTCACGCATAAGCTCAAGCTCATACTCTTTCCAGCCGAGAATCGACTCTTCGAGAAGAACTTCGGTGGTCGGGCTCGCCTGCAGACCTGCGCCAGCAATGCGTCGAAGGTCATCTTCGTTATAGGCAAAGCCTGAACCAAGACCGCCCATGGTGAACGAAGGTCGTACCACCATCGGATAGCCCAGAACATCAACGGCGGCTAGCACTTCGTCCATGTTGTGAGCGATTACCGAACGGGCGACATCGGCGCCGGCATCCAAAACCAACTGTTTGAAGATCTGGCGGTCTTCACCTTTTTTGATGGCGTCAACCTTGGCGCCGATTAGCTCCACGTTGTACTTTTCGAGAATCCCCAATTCATGCAAAGACATTGCAGCGTTTAGCGCGGTTTGGCCACCAAGCGTGGGAAGAATCGCGTCTGGCTTCTCTTTGATGATGATGCTCTCAATGACTTCAGGAGTGATCGGCTCTACATAGGTGGCGTCGGCGAAGTCTGGGTCGGTCATAATCGTCGCTGGGTTTGAGTTCACCAGAATGACTCGGATGCCCTCTTCGCGAAGAACTCGACAAGCCTGGGTGCCAGAGTAGTCAAACTCGCAAGCTTGACCGATAACGATCGGGCCGGAGCCGATTACTAGTACTGATTCGATGTCGGAACGCTTAGGCATTCTGAGCCTTTCGGTTGTTTTCAATAAGTTCAATTAGTCGATCGAACAGGTAGTTCGAGTCGTGTGGTCCAGCGGCTGCTTCAGGGTGGTATTGGACGGAGTAGGCAGGAAGGTAAACACATTCGAGACCTTCGACCACGTCATCGTTCAGTGACACGTGACTAACTTTCACTCGACCAAAACCTGCAGGCGAATCGACTTCTGGACCGCCTTCAACCTTGACCGCAAAACCGTGGTTGTGTGCAGTTACCTCTACCTTGCCGGTTCGTCGGTCTAGAACAGGCTGATTGAGGCCTCGGTGACCAAAGGCAAGCTTGGAGGTTTCGAACCCCAACGCGCGTCCACGTAACTGGTTGCCAACACAGATTCCGAAGAATGGGGTCCTCGACTTTAGGATTTCCTGAAGAGTAG
>JBJOJC010000145.1:0-10417 GCA_046046825.1 Actinomycetota bacterium
CTGATGGCCTAGCCGCTGGCAAGGGCGTGATCGTTACCTCAGACCGCGATGCAGCTCTCGAGCACGCGAAAAAGTTCCTTCACCTGGGAATTCTGGTTGAAGAGTTCCTCGATGGCGAAGAGGTGTCACTGTTCTTCCTCGCCGACGGCAAGAACGTGCTTCCGCTAACCCCGGCTCAAGACTTCAAGCGTGCATTCAACAACGACGAAGGTCCGAACACCGGCGGAATGGGTTCCTACACTCCGCTTCCTTGGCTTCCTGCTGGCTTCGTGGACGAAGTTCGCGAGACTATCGCACTTCCAACGGTGAAAGAACTTGCCAAGATTGGCGCACCATTTGTTGGTCTTCTTTACTGCGGACTCATCGTTACCAAGGCTGGCATTCGCGTGATCGAGTTCAACGCTCGTTTCGGTGACCCAGAAACCCAAGTTGTTCTCCGCCGCCTCATCACCCCGCTGGAGGGTCTGCTTCACAAGGCAGCCTCTGGCCATCTAGAGGCAGCTCCCGAGCCTGAGTTCAGCAACGATGTTGCAGTGGCCGTGGTGGTTGCCAGCGAAGGTTACCCAGATACCAGCGCCCCTGATCGTGAACTCGGTGGCATCGCCGAGGCCGAAAGCGTCGACGGTGTTGAAGTTTGTGTTGCTGCAGCAAAAAACGAAAACGGCAAACTCATGGCAAACGGTGGTCGCGTGCTCAGTGTGGTTGCTCTTGGTAAAGACTTCCACCACGCTCGTGGCCGCGCTTACGAAGCCGTAGCTCACATCAAGCTCGAAGGTTCACACTTCCGCACCGACATCGCCGCAAAGGTTGCCAATGACTAAAGAGATCGCCGGATGGCACCACGTTTACTCGGGCAAGGTGCGCGACCTTTACGAGTCAAATGACCCAAGCCTGAGCCACCTCATTCTCGTGGTCGCCTCCGACCGCGTGAGCGCCTTTGACCACGTTCTTGAGCCTGCCATCCCGAACAAGGGGAAACACCTCACCACCCTCACCAACTGGTGGTTTGATCGCCTCCCAGTGGAAAACCACGTGAGCAATGAAGTGTCCGTTCCTGAGGAGGTTCTCGGACGCGCGACCGTTGCCAAGAAATTGGAAATGTTCCCCATCGAGTGTGTGGTGCGTGGCTACATCTCCGGCTCGGGTTGGAAGGAATACCAGGACAAGGGCGAGATCTGCGGAGTAGAACTTCCAGAAGGCCTAACTTTCGGCGGCAAGCTTCCACGACCAATCTTCACCCCAGCTTTCAAAGCTGAACTTGGCGACCACGACGAAAACATTAGTTTCGAAAAAGTGGTTGAAATCATCGGCCTGGACAACGCTGAAAGACTTCGCGCGCTGTCGCTCGAGATTTTCACTAAGGCCTCGGAGCTTGCCGAGCAAGCTGGCTTAATCCTCGCCGACACAAAGTTTGAATTCGGAATTGACCCGGCCACCGGCCACACCGTTCTGGGCGACGAAGTTCTAACGCCAGACTCATCAAGGTTTTGGTCTAAAGCAGCTTGGGATCGTGGCGAGCGCAAAGACTCGTTCGACAAACAGATTGTTCGTAACTGGCTTGCCGCCAACTGGGACCAGACTGGTGAACCACCGGTTCTACCTGCCGAGATTGTGGCTCAAACCCAGGACAAATACGCTGAGTTGGTCGAGCGACTAACTCAAGAAGTGGCTTAGAGCTCTACTTCTTTTCCTTCTTGGCCGCGCGCTTTTTCCAAGCGGTCAGCCCGATCATGCCAAAACAAAGCACGATAAGACCAGCACAAATTTGGATGAAGAGTTCAAGTTCGGTGTTTGACGTTTGCATATTTTGAGCATAACGAAAGGGCTCGGGATTTCTCCCGAGCCCTTCCTAATCGTCAAGCGATTGTTACTTGTTCATACCCTTTAGGAAGTTAACCATGAAGGCAGTAACTGCAGCACCGATAAGGATTGCTACAACGTAGGTTAGTACGTTAGTCACTAGAGGGAATACGAAGATACCACCGTGTGGGGCAGGCAGTGCGTTACCGAAGAAGCCAACTAGGCCACCGGTGATTGCAGAACCAACCATGATCGATGGGATAACGCGGGTTGGGTCAGCAGCTGCGAAAGGAATCGCACCTTCAGAGATGAAGGATGCACCTAGTAGCCAGCCAGCCTTACCGTTTTCGCGCTCTGCGTCATCGTATAGCTTCTTGTTTAGAACGGTTGCTAGAGCCATACCGATTGGTGGAACCATACCGGCAGCCATAACGATAGCCATAACCTTGAACTGGCTGATTTCGCCAACTGCGGTACCGCCAGCAGCAAGCTCTAGACCAGCAGCAAGACCAGTGGTAGCAAAGGTGTAAGCAACCTTGTTAACTGGGCCACCCATGTCGAATGCCATCATTAGACCAAGAACTAGACCTAGTACAACTAGACCTGCGGTGCTTAGGCTGGTTAGTCCGCCGTTTAGAGCGGTGATAAGCCAGCTAACTGGAGCCTTTAGCAATAGAACCATTGCTAGTCCGGTACCAATCGAAGCTAGTAGTGGAATGATCACTACAGGCATCAATGGACGAACCCAGCTTGGAACCGACCAACGGCTGATCCATAGAGCTAGACCACCGGCAAGTGCACCACCAAGGATTGCTCCAAGGAATCCGGTACCAGTGCCTAGTGGGTTTCCGTCTAGACCGGTAGCAAGTGCACCAGCAACGAAACCAGGAGCTAGACCTGGACGGTCAGCGATTGCATAGGCAATGTAACCAGCAAGAACTGGCACGAAGAATGCGAATGCAGCCTTACCTAGCCAGAAAATGATGAATGCCCAGGTACCAACTGAAAGGTAGTTTGGGTTAGCTGGGTCGGTAATACCCATCTTTGCTGCGTCGTACGCGTGGATGCCGTCGGTACCTGCGTAAGCAGCACCTAGCAAGAAGCCGAGAGCGATAAGAATACCGCCTGCAGCAACGAATGGAATCATGTATGAAACACCGGTCATCAACCAAGTTCTGATGCGTGAACCAGTACTAGTAGTAGCACTACTCATCTTTGAGCCTCCTAAAGCCCTAATTGTTTTCCTGAGTCACGGGGGTGTAACTCAAGTATTTCGTTCGGAACTTACCCGAACAAACCTCCGAAGAATCCCTTCTTCTTTTCGCCCTTTGGCTTTTCAGCCTTAGGTTCAGCAGGAGCAGGTGCTACCGGCTTGGATCCGTCGAGCTTCGCAGCGGTACCCGCTTCGATGGCTGCGATGAAATCGGTCAAAACGTTTACGCCCTTGTCGCCACCAATAACCTTGGCAACGCCCAGCTGAATGAAAGGCTTGCCAGCAAAGCGGTCGCGACCCTTAACCTCAAGGTCAACTGCGAAGATAACGCCGTCGGCTGCGTCGATAAGCTCTTGCTTCATCGGGTTGGTTCCGGCTGAGCCCTGGGTCTCAACGGTAATCTCGTGACCTAGCTTCTTGGCTGCCTGCTCAAGAGCAGCCTGAGCCATGTAGGTGTGGGCGATTCCGGTAATGCATGCGGTAACTGCTACAAACTTCATTATTTCTGGACCTCTCGAGTCAATGTGGCTGCGATGACCGCAGGGTCTTTTTCGTTCAATAGTTCGTTGCGGAAATCTTCGTCCATGACCTTATAGGCCAGGGTGCCGAGAATCTCTAGGTGTTCACTGCCGCCGTTCGCTGGGGCTGCGATAAGGAAAATAAGGTTCGAGTTGCCGTCTTCGGCTCCAAAGTCAACGCCGGTGGCGCTGGTTGCAACTGCGACCGAAGGGGTTACAACTGCTGCGCTCTGTGCGTGTGGGATGGCGATGCCACCTTCGATTCCAGTTGGGAAGTGCTCTTCGCGCTTGGCAACGGCTTCTAGGTACGCGTCAATATTGGTTACTCGGCCGGCAGCGACTAGACGCTCCGCTAGCTGACGTGTTGCGTCGGCTTTATCGGTGGCTTCGAGACCAACGATCACCATGTCGGTGGTGGTTACTGCATTACTCAATAGTTATTCTTTCTTTTTGCCTGAGGCCGAACTCTTCGAACCTCATAGCGCGAGTTTACCTTTTGAGTTCCTGTAGAAACTTTAGGTAGGGGTTTGTAAAGACAAAGGTACATTTTTCAAACTGTAACCAAAAAGTGACATTTAGTTTTAGGGCTATATTTATTAGGTATTAATTGTGTTTCACGCACTTTTCCCCGAAGAGAGAATGTCATGTCAACTTTTGAATCAACCGTTGAGGTAATTGACCCAATCGGTCTACACGCTCGTCCAGCCAGCCAGATTGTGAAAGCAGTTAAAGATGCCGGCGTGACTGTAATGATTGGCCGAAAGGGTGAAAACCTGGTCAAGGCAAACTCCCCGCTCATGCTCATGGCTCTCAAGATCAAGACTGGAGAAACCCTAAACATTTCAGTCGAGTCAGAAGACGAAGCAGCAGCCGAGGCACTTGTTGCACAGATTCAAGAATTTCTAAAGGGCTAGTAGTGAGCTCGGTTCTAACCGGCCTCGGGGTTGGCCTCAATGCCGTTGTTGCAGAGGTATTCCAGGTTGCTCCAGCTGCCGCACTGCCAACTTGGTCAAAGACCTCCGCTGGAACCGCTACCGAGTCTGAAGTTCTGAAAACAGCTATCGCTTCCGTTTCATCAGATCTAGATCGCCTGGGCGCAAAGTCGGATGAAACTACTGCAGAGATTTTTGAAGCATTGAAGTACCTTCTAGAAGACGAATCACTGTTTGACATGTCAGTGGCTCACCTCGATGAGGGCTGGGCAGCCGGTGCGGCCTATGGAATGGCCGTGAATGAGTTCGCGGAAATGTTGGCGGGCGACGCCGCATTCGAAGAGCGCATTGCTGACCTTCAGGATTTGTCTAAGCGCGTTCAAGCTTCCATTGCTGGAATTCACGTGGGCTTGGACCTGCCACAGACCGGCGCGTATGTAATTGTTGGCGAAGACTTCTCCCCGGCCGACACCGCTCAGTTCACCCCAGCCGTGGTTGGCGTGATCACCGTTAAAGGTGGCCCAACCTCACACACCGCAATCATCTGCCGTTCTCGCAGCATCCCTGCCGTGGTTTCAGTTACTGGAGCCGATGAGATTCCTGCCGGCACTTCGGTTTTGGTTGACCCGGTTGGCGACCGCGTGGTTGTTGGTGGCTCGATAAGCGATGCCACCGAAGCTCTAACTTTTGCAAACACCGGACGCGACCCGCTAGTTGAGGTTCGCGCTAACATCGGTTCACTCGAAGACGCCGAGGCAGCTTCGAAGACCGGCGCCGTTGGTGTTGGTTTGTTCCGCACCGAGCTTTTGTACTTGAACGAAAGTTCACAACCTTCGGTTGAGCGTCAGCGTGATCTTTACGCTTCGATCTTGGCTGCAGCCCCGGCAGGTCCGATAACGGTTCGAACCATCGACGCCGGCTCAGACAAGCCAGTGCCGTTCCTGAACATGCCTGAAGAGGAAAACCCGGCGCTTGGCGTGCGCGGTTACCGCCTGATTCAGGACCATCGATCATTCATCGAAGACCAGCTGAAGGGTCTCGAGGCCGCTCGAGTTTCGACCGGTCGTGAGATCTGGGTGATGGCGCCGATGATTGCAACCGTTGCCGAGGCAGCAGAGTTCTCAGCATTGGCCCGCTCGATTGGTTCGTTCAAGGTTGGAATCATGGTTGAGACACCTTCGATTGCCGCCCTACTTCCAGACCTAGCCGGAATCGTTGATTTCGTGTCGGTTGGAACTAATGACCTCTCCCAATACCTGTTCGCTGCGGACCGCATGAACCCTTCTCTGGGTGCCCTGCTGAACCCATGGCAGCCAGGTCTGATTCGTACCCTTGAGCGCATTGCCTCGGAGGCTAAAGCCGCTGACATCTACTCATCGGTTTGTGGTGAAAGTGCTTCCGACCCAGCGTTTGCTGTGCTTTTGGCCGGATTGGGTTTCAGCTCGGTATCGGCCTCACGCTCTCAGGTTGATGCTGTGCGAGCAGCCCTTTCAGCGGTTGACGCCGATCAGGCTGTCGCTCTGGCTAAGTCTGTTCTCGCCGCTAAGAGCGCCGAAGACACCAAGAGCGCTGCCGTGGCAGCGCTCTCAGCTCTGTAATCTTCTTAGCGCTGAAGCCAAACGGTGGTGTTGGCTGGAACTTTGCCGTTGACGATTTTATTGGTCGTCAGGATAACGCGTCCCTGAGGTGCCTTGACCGGCTTGTCGCTGAAGTTAGTGAAACACTCCCAGCCGTTTGGTCTGCGGAAGTGGAGCACCTTGCCGCCGAAGTGCTTGATCCAGGTGAGACTTTCTTCGGTTTGAAGTTGCTTACGAAGAGCTAGCGCCAGGCGGTAGAGATTTAGGCTCGAGCCTTCGTTGCGATTCTGAACCTCAACGTTTTCATTCTTGAACCAGTCAGGCTGAGGTAGGTGCGCTCCGCCAGGGCCAAAGCCGTAGGACGAACCTTCCGAAGTCCAAGGCATTGGTACACGGCAACCGTCGCGGCTAATGGACCCCTCGGCACGGAACCACTGAGGGTCTTGCATCTGGTCGCTAGGGATGTTGAGCGGCTCGTGAAGACCAAGTTCTTCACCCTGATAAAGGTAGGTTGAACCTGGCAGCGCCAACACCAACATGGTCGCTGCCTTCGCACGCTGCGAGCCGAGTTCGAAGTTGATCTTCGATTCGCGATCTTCACTCCTGAACCATTTAGGAAGATTCTCAAGTGACTTCTTATCTAGTCCGAAGCGAGTTGCGTGGCGCACGACATCGTGGTTTGAGAACACCCAGGTGGTGCTGGAACCAAATGAGGCAGCTTCCTTTAGTTGGAAGTCGATGGTGTCTTGGAATTTCTTGCGGTTCCACGGAGTTCCGAGTAGGTCAAAGCCGAACGCTTGGCCAAGGCCTTCCTCGCTGGCATAGGCTGCTCGGCGGTTTGGGTGAACCCAGGCCTCGGCGACTGCAACGCGAGGTGGGTCGTATTCATTGAAAACCTTGCGCCAGGTTTTGTAGATCTCGTGCACTTCGTCACGGTCGAACAGATCATCGGTTCCGTCGTTTCGCATGACTTCGAGCCCGAAGCTGTTTCGGGCAGGAAGGTGACCGTCTTTTAGATTCTTGGTAAGTGCGTGGGCCACGTCGATGCGATATCCGTCGACGCCACGGTCAGACCAGAACTTGATGGTATTCAAAAAGTCTTCCCGAACCTCAGGGTTGTCCCAATTGAAGTCTGGTTGCTCCTTAGCAAAGAGGTGCAGGTACCACTGACCTGGGGTGCCGTCTGGTTCGGTAATGCGAGTCCAGCCAGTTGGGCCGAAGTGGCTGGTTAGTTCGCTCGGACGAATCTCGCCGTTCTCACCTTTGCCGTCGCGGAAGATGTAGCGGTCACGCTCTGGAGAACCAGGCTTGGCCTTGAGTGCCGCTTGGAACCAAACGTGCTGGTCGCTCGAGTGGTTTGGAACGATGTCAACGAAGATTCGAATACCAGCGGCGTGAAGTTTTTCAACCATTTCGTCGAACTCGGAAAGTGTTCCGATGCGAGGGTCAACATCGCGGTAGTCAGCAACGTCGTAGCCGCCATCGGCTAGCTCGGAAGGGTAGTGCGGGCTAAGCCAAACGGCATCAACGCCGAGCTGCTTCAGGTAGTCGACGCGACTGATGATTCCCCGAAGGTCACCGATGCCATCGCCGTTGGCGTCGGCAAAGCTGCGTGGGTAAATCTGGTAGACAACCGCTTGGCGCCACCAGTTCTTTGGGCCTTTGAGGAAAGTGTGCTCTGACATAAGAACAATCATATGGGAGCGGGCACGCCTAAACTTGTTGTTATGTCTCAGCAAGTTGTGATTTTGGCCGCCGGTATGGGCACCAGACTTTCGAGACCGCTTCCGAAGCCTCTAACCGAGCTTTCCGACGGTCGTTCGATCATGTCTCAGCAGCTCGACAACCTAAAGCACGGCTTCGGCGACGCCTTCCGCACCCTAATCGTGGTTGGTTTCAAACTCGAGGCAATTATCGAGCGCTTCCCTGAGGCGACCTTTGTTTACAACGAGCTTTACGACCAGACCAACACCTCAAAGAGCCTCTTGAAGGCGCTACGCGCATCGAGTGATGGCGGCGTGCTTTGGATGAACGGCGATGTGGTGTTCGACCCGCAGGTGCTAACCCGAGTGGTTCCCTTTATCCAGGACCAGCAATCGTTCATCGTGGTGAACACCAGCAAGGTTAGCGACGAAGAGGTTAAGTACACTCTCGACGACCAGGGTTTCATCAAGCTACTATCCAAAACCGTCGCCAACGGGTTAGGCGAAGCAGTTGGCATCAACTACGTTTCAGCCGCCGACAAGGCGGAACTGATCAAGTGCCTAGACGCGGTTGGCGACCAGGACTATTTCGAGCGCGGCATCGAAGTGGCCATTGAGTCTGCTGGAGCTAAGTTCAAGGCCATCGACATCTCCGACCTCTACGCCATTGAAATCGACTTCGCCGAAGATCTCGAACGCGTCAACGATCTTTTCAAGGGGAAATAATGACTAACTCATACAAAGTAACTAAGGCCCTGATCCCTGTGGCAGGCTTGGGAACTCGATTCCTACCAGCAACCAAGGCGATGCCTAAGGAAATGCTTCCACTAATCGACAAGCCGGTAATTCAGTATGTGGTGGAGGAAGCGGTAGACACCGGCCTCACCGACATCCTGATGATCACCGGTCGTAACAAGTCTTCGCTGGAAAACCACTTCGACCGAGTTGCCGAACTTGAGCAGACTCTAAAAGCAAAGGGCGATGCAGACCGCCTTGAGCAGGTTCAGGAATCTTCTGACCTTGCCGACATTTACTACACCCGCCAAGGTGACCCAAAGGGTCTCGGTCACGCCGTTCTAACTGGAAAACTGCACATCGGAAACCACTCGTTTGCGGTGCTTCTGGGTGACGATGTGATTGATGCTAAAGACCCGCTACTTTCAAGAATGATTGAAGTTCACGAGGCAACAGGCGACAACGTGATTGCGCTGATGGAAGTAGATCCTGCCGACATCTCGATGTATGGCTGTGCCGCCGTGACCGCCACCGAACAGGGTGATGTGGTTATCGTGACCGACCTAGTTGAAAAACCTGCCGTCGCCGATGCTCCATCGAACCTTGCCGTTATCGGTCGCTACGTGCTTCGCCCGGAAATGTTCCAACTTTTGGAAACCACCAAACCAGGACGCGGTGGAGAAATCCAGCTAACCGATGCGCTCGAGGCAGCTGCCAAGAATCCGTCCGTAGCCGGCGGCGTTCGAGGTGTGGTTTTCCGCGGCAACCGCTACGACACCGGCGACAAACTGAACTTCATTAAGGCCACTATCAAGCTCGGGGTAGACCGCGAGGATATTGGAGAAGACCTCAGAGAGTTCCTGCGTAACTTCGCAAAAACGCTATAACTACTTAGAGAGTAGCTTTCTGACCCGAGGTACTACCTCTGTTGCATACAGTTCGATCGATTTCATGGCTTGTTCGTGTGGAGTTGGGCCGGTGACATACTTCAGGTCGAAACGCTTGGCGCCAACCGATTCGATGGCGTGAACAATCTTTTTGGCCACAGTATCCGGTGAACCAACGTAGAGCGATCCTTGATTCACTTCTTGAATAAAGTGGTCGATGCTCATCGGGCCCCAGCCGCGCTCGCGACCGATGCGGCCGAAGCTGATGGCGTAGTTTGGCCACTGTTGTTCGAATGCTTCGTCATCGGTTTCCGCAATGTGGCCAGGCGAGTGGATTGATACCGGAAGCTCTTCGTGCCCAAACTTCTGAAGACTGTCGCGGTAAAGCTTGGCAAATGGGGCAAAGCGGGCTGGGTCGCCGCCGATGATGGCTAATGCCATCGGGATTCCCAAACGCGCGGCGCGAATCACCGACTCAGGGCTTCCACCCACTCCTACGCGAAGACGAATGTTCTTGCCTTCGGTCTTCGGGTAAACCTGCTGGTTGTTGAGACTGGCACGGGTGGTGCCAGACCAGGTGACCGGCTCTTCCTTGAGCAGTTCCTTGAGTAGTTCTAATCGCTCTTCAAAAAGCACTTCGTAGTCTTGCATCGCGAAACCGAACAGTGGAAAAGACTCAATGAAGGATCCTCGACCGGCCGTGATTTCGGTACGGCCGTTCGACATTGCGTCAATTGTGGCGAAGCGCTGGTAGAGACGAACCGGCTCTTCGCTTGAAAGCACGGTAACGCCAGTGCCGAGGATGATGTTCTTGGTGACCGTGGCTAGTCCGGCAAGCACGGTGTCTGGTGCGGAGATCGCGAAGTCGTCGCGGTGGTGTTCGCCAACGTTGAAGTTGCTTAGGCCCAATTCATCGGCAAGTTTTCCCTGCTCAATGAGGTTTCGAATGGTTTGGCCAGCCGAGATTGGCTTACCTTCGAGGTCGTTCGACATGTCGCCGAAGGTGTCGAGTCCGAAACGAAGTTCTGAGATGTTGGTCATATGTTAAGTAA
>JBJOJC010000146.1:0-8137 GCA_046046825.1 Actinomycetota bacterium
TACTGCCCGAATTCGGGCTGTGCACCTACAAGTGAGATGAGTCAAGTGGGGAAAGACAAGGCGAACGGCCAGGAGCCAGCCAAAAAAGAATCATTTATGAAACGATTCTTGAAATCGGGTGCGTCAGAAACACCGGCAAAGTCGGACAAAAACACACCAGTGAAGGAAACAAGCGCAATTAGTAAGCCTGCCCCAGCAAAGAAAACCCCTGCAAAACCAGCTGCAAAGGTTGAAGCTAAGAAGCCTGTTGTAAAGCCGGCCGCCAAGCCAGTGGCAAAGCCTGCAGCACCAAAAGCTGCACCAAAGCCTGCAGCAGAGAAAGCCGAACCAAAGGTTGAGGTTAAGCCAGCTGCTAACAAGGCGGAGCCAAAGGCTGCGACCAAGAAAGCGGAACCTAAAGTTACTGCGACTAAGGCAGCAGCAAAGCCTGCCAAAGCCGAGAAGTCGACCGGCCCGGCTGCAAAGCCAGTAAAGGCAACGAAGGTTGCCAAGGCCAAGGCCACCAAAGTTCCTAAGGGTATGGAAGTCGACGAAGACGACGAAGAATTAGACGAAGTTGAATTGGTTCCAGTTGACGAAATCGTGAAAGATGCAATTGCTGAAGTTGACATCACCGAACTTGAAGACGGCAACGACGACGATCACAACGATGATCCAGATGCCAAGGAAAAAGAGAAGGCTGTAGAAGCCGGTGGTGGATTCGTTCTCAGCAACAAAGAAGTAGATGACATCCCGGTTCAGACCGCTGCCATCAATGGTGCTACCGCTGACCCGGTCAAGGACTATCTGAAGCAGATCGGTAAGGTTGCCCTCCTTAACGCTGAGCTCGAAGTGGAGTTGGCAAAGAGAATTGAAGCTGGTCTTTACGCAACCGAGAAACTTAATGCTCCTAAGGCAAAGTTCTCGAAGGAGATGCAATACGACCTAAAGCGTGTTCAGAAAGATGGCGAGCGCGCCAAGAGCCATTTGCTTGAGGCGAACCTTCGATTGGTAGTTAGCCTTGCAAAGCGTTACACCGGTCGTGGCATGCAGTTCCTCGACTTGATTCAAGAAGGTAACTTGGGTCTTATCCGCGCTGTTGAAAAGTTTGACTACACCAAGGGTTACAAGTTCTCAACCTATGCCACCTGGTGGATTCGTCAGGCTATCACTCGTGCAATGGCTGACCAGGCCAGAACCATCCGAATTCCAGTTCACATGGTTGAGGTTATTAACAAACTTGCCCGTGTTCAACGTCAGTTGCTCCAAGACCTCGGCCGCGAACCGACCCCGGAAGAGCTAGCTCGAGAACTAGACATGACTCCCGAAAAGGTTGTTGAAGTTCAGAAGTATGGACGCGAACCGATTTCTCTAAGCACGCCGCTTGGTGAAGACGGCGACAGTGAGTTCGGTGACCTGATCGAAGACACCGAAGCTGTAAGCCCACTTGAGGCGGTTACTGCAGCAGCTCGTAAGCGTGAGCTGGAGCGAATTCTTTCAACCATGAGCGAACGTGAAGCGCTGATTTTGCGTCACCGTTACGGCCTTATCGACGGAATCCCGAAGACCTTGGACCAGATCGGTGAAGAGATCGGCGTTACTCGTGAACGTATTCGCCAGATCGAGAACAAGGCTATTTCTAAGTTGAAGCACCCAACTCGAGCTCAGCGTTTGAGCGAGTTCCGCGGAAACTAACATGACCCCGCTTGCAGTTCTGGTGGGCAAAGCGCTTCGCTTTGTCCTCAGACTGCGCGGAGGCGGCTCGGCTGTTCCTGGCCGAATTGCACTAATGATTCAGCCGAAATTCCTTCAAAAGACTCTCGGGCGAATGAGCAAGGGTATTTATTTCGTTAGTGGGTCCAACGGAAAATCAACAACCACATCCATGTTGGTGGCGATTCTTCGTGCACAAGGATTGAAAGTCCTGAGTAATCCGGCTGGAGGAAATCTTCCTCAAGGATTGGCTTCTGCACTACTGGCAGATGTAAATCTGCATGGAGAACTTAGCCATGACATTGCAATTCTTGAGGTCGACGAAGCGTATGGGAAGCTAATCGCAAAGAAGGTAGCTCCTAACGGTTTGCTATTAACCAATCTTCAGTTTGAT
Source organism: Actinomycetota bacterium (assembly GCA_046046825.1). Taxonomy (GTDB): domain Bacteria; phylum Actinomycetota; class Actinomycetes; order Actinomycetales; family Microbacteriaceae; genus Rhodoluna. The sequence goes on from JBJOJC010000146.1 coordinate 2,087, forward strand.
CAGTTGAATCGTTTTCACTCACCTGAGGATGTCTTCGAATACCTAAACGATTTGGCGTCGCTAACCAAGGACCTGATTGTGGTCAATGGTTCAGACGCTAACACCGAGCGGTTGGCTTCGAGCCATCGCAAGAGACTGAAGGCCTTTGGCGTATACGCGTCTGAGGCAGCTCTGAAATCTGCGGCTCATGGAATTCTGGCAGCACCAAACTTTGAGCACAATAATGACCAACTTGAGATTACCGCCACCTTGGTTGAGGCCAAAGGTGACTTTGCCAAAATTTCGGTCGGGGGAACTGTGGTTTCAGTTACGCTGCCTTCTCCGGGTCTCCACTATGCAGTGGATGCAGCGTTGGCTTTTGGAATGGCCAACCAAATTCTCAACACAAATATCGACCTTAAAGTTGCAGCCAGAGCCATTTCGGAAATGTCACCTGTTTATGGGCGAGGTGAGGTGATTGAGCACAATGGCCAGCAAATCCAGTTGATCATGATGAAGAATCTCCCCAGCCTGCAAGCCAATCTAGATGCTCTGACGGCAACGCCTTCAAAGGTGTGGATTTCCGTCGACGAAGGCACCCCAGACCCTTCTTGGATTTACGATATCGACCTTGGGCTACTAGGCCACGCCGACGTGATTTCAGGTACGAAGACCTATCAGTGGGCTACGCGCTTGGCTTACGAAAATAAGCCATACGGAAAACTGATCGAGGATGAGTCGGAAGCCCTCGAGTACTTCCTCTCGCTTCCTGGTAAAAACAAAACTGCTGTTGTGAACTACGAGCAAATGATGTGGTTACGAAAGAAACTAGGTCTTCTAGATTTAGAGGGCGGTAATGGCTAACTTTTCGATCCTTCACCTTTACCCAGAGACTTTGAAATTCAACGGAGAAGTTGGAAACGTTTTAGCTCTGAAAGAGCGCGCCACTAAATCCGGACTTTCGGTGACCGTTAGATCGGCGGAAATCTCTCAAGCTTTACCAAAGACTAGACCCAGCCTGGTTTTTATCGGTTCTGGAACACTTCAAGCAACGCTTGCTGCGGCCGGCGACTTGGCGACCAAAGAAACCCAGCTCCACCAGTGGGTCGCCGCTGGAACCAAAATTCTGGCAGTTGGAACCGGATTTGATTTGATCGCACAGCAACTGATCCTGCTAGATGGAACTGCAATTCGCGGCCTCGGGATGACCAACACCACTCATAGTGTCACTGACGAGCACCTGGTGGGTGAAGTAGTTATCTTCAAAGATGTGGCGGGGTTTATAAACACTAACCGCGAGATTGTGCGTGGCGACGTCGGATTCGAACTTGGGATCGTCAGGGCGTCAGACGAGAAAAAACTAGTCGGTTACGTCGACGGCTACAGTGATGGCAAAGTCTGGGCAACCAATGTTCAAGGCCCATTCCTACCGATGAACCCGAAATTCGCCGACGAAATTATTTCATCGATTTTCCCCAAGCTCCCTAAAGTAGGGAATCTCAAAACTCTCGATGGTCTAGCGAAAAAGGCTAGAAATGCGATCTCAGCTCGAGTAGGAAACTAGGTTCGATTTCAGGCCGGTGAACAGCTCGTCGGTCACAGTTCCAACCAGCTCGCAAAGTGATTCGGCGGTAGCGCCACTAAGAGACTCATCTCCAAACGCCAGAACCGAGTCGCCAATCTCATAGGCGCCAGCTTCAATTCTGCTCGCTAGCGGACCGATCTCGGTGACTAGATACTCGTGATTTCCAATTAATACCTTTGCTTTGCCAGCTAAGTTACTGAAGTAACCGTGCAGGAAGCCAACCGAGATTACTTGCGGCGCAATAACTTCTGCCGTGACCTTCATCGGGCTTTGAAGGCCGAACTCGATTGCCTTACGACCTTCGATTGGCGATGTGCCAAAAGCTGCAACTCCGATTCGAACCATTTCAAAACGACTTTCAGGCATCGAAAAAGCCGCTGGACTTGATGCCACGTGGCGGAATCCTTGAAATCCCATGGACGCAGCAATGTTATACGCATCCTTAAATCGAACAAGCGATTTCTCGTCTTCTGCTTGAGATGCTCCCGAGAGATGTGACCAGATGGCGACCACCTCAACTTCTCCTGCTTTTTGAAGCTCAAGGCTACTGGCCACCAATTGGGGCCAGAACTCAACCCGGCACCCGTTTCGGCTCAGTCCGGTGTCGATCTTGAGGTGAATTCGTGCCTTTCCGGGCACTTTCGCAATGGTCTCGAGTTCGCTGATTGAGCTAACGCTTAGATCGATTCCTGCTAGCACGGCGTCTGCGAAGTTACTTTCTGGGGAGTGCAACCAGGCAAACGCTGGCGCGGTTATGCCAGCCTTGCGCAAGGCTATACCGGTCTCGATGTCGAGTACGCCAAGGGCTTCCGCACCAGCCTCCACCGCAGCTTCAGCGCATTTCACTAGACCGTGACCGTAGGCGTCTGCTTTCACGACAGCCATGACCTTGGCGGGCGCCATGGTATCCAAAACTGTTTTCAAATTCTGTCGATATGTCGATAAATTAACGTGTTTGGTAAGGGTCATGCTGACCAGGTCCTTGCAACACGAGAGGTGATGCGCCCAAATATCTCTAGTGGAGAGAAGCCAGAGGCGGCAGAGAAATCGCTTAGCGAGTAGTCAGTAGTAAAGAAATGAACCTCCGAACCAAGAGCTGGAGAATCTGTTCCTAAATCAATCACGCACTGGTCCATGGCCATTCGACCTACACCAGGGTAGGTCTTGCCTTCGATCGTGACCGTAAAGCAGTTCGAAGAAGATCTAGGTAAACCATCGGAAAAACCGATTCCCACCAATCCAAGGTTGGTAGTAGCTCTGGTCTTACTCAGGTATCCGTATGAGATGCCCGTCTCGGCGGGAACTTGTTTAACCAACACCAATTCGCCGACCAACCGAACTGCTGGAACGCCGGCGGTGATGCCAAGAACTTTTTCCAAAAGTAGGAGTTCGGAGCCATAGAGACCAAGTAAGCCCTCGGGTTCGACTGCAGCACTGGCTAATGGTTTTATTTCAGCAAACTTTAGACCAAGAGAATCTAGATTGCTCTCTACAGCAGACCTAGAGATGCGCAGCTCACGACGCAGGGTGCCAAGGTTTACGCGAGATGCCATAGTTCTCTAAGTCTAAACAGCAGTGTGTCAGTCAGGCTTGAACGCTGAGTGCTCGGTTAGCATCTTCTAGTGCCAACCAACGATTACTCAGCCCGCCATCTCTCTGTTCTAGAGGGGTTAGAAGCGGTTCGTAAACGTCCCGGAATGTATATCGGTTCTACCGATTCCCGAGGCCTCATGCACTGTCTTTGGGAAATTATCGATAACTCCGTTGATGAGGCGCTAGCCGGGTTCGGAAATACCATCGACGTTGTGCTTCACCAAGATAATTCGGTAGAGGTTCGTGACCGCGCCCGAGGTGTGCCAGTTGACATCGAGCCAAAAACCGGCTTGACCGGTGTTGAAGTAGTCTTCACGAAACTACATGCTGGTGGAAAATTCGGCTCCGGTTCGTACGCCGCTTCTGGAGGTTTGCACGGTGTTGGTGCGTCCGTAGTAAATGCCCTCTCGGCTCGTCTTGATGTTGAAGTCGACCGTGGTGGTAAAACATATGCGATGTCTTTCCGACGCGGCGAGCCAGGAATCTTTGATGATTCGAGTGGTATCGGCGCCGAAAGCCCGTTCACCCCGTTTGAAAACGAAAGCAAGCTAAGGGAGATTGGCAAGGTCGGCAAAGATGTTTCCGGCACCAGAGTTCGCTACTGGACTGATCCACAGATCTTTATCAAGGATGCCCGCTTTGAACTCGAGGACCTTCTTGGGCGAGCACGCCAAACCGCGTTTCTGGTGAGCGGACTATCGCTTGCTGTTCGCGATGAACGCGGCGTTGAGCCTCAAGAGCACAAGTTCAAGTTCGACGGTGGACTAACCGAATTCGCCGAATTCTTGGCCAAGGATGCAGCGCTAACCAACACCTGGCGTATCACCGGAGACGGCGCTTATAGCGAAACCGTGCCAGTGCTGGATGAGTCTGGAAACATGGTGTCACGTGAGGTGCAGCGAAACTGCGCCGTCGAGGTTGCGATACGATGGGGTACCGGCTACGACGCCGAACTCAAGTCATTCGTCAATATCATTGCAACGCCTAAGGGCGGAACTCACGTTGCTGGTTTTGAAACCGGTTTGATGAAGGCGATTCGTGCCCAAATCGATGCCAACTCTAGAAAGCTCAAGCTTGGCAATGACAAGGTGGAGAAAGAAGACATTCTCGCGGGCATGACCGCCGTCGTCTCGGTTCGCATCGCTGAACCGCAGTTTGAAGGTCAAACCAAGGAAATTCTCGGTACACCAGCGGTCAAGAACATTGTCACCAATGTGGTTGCCAAAGCTCTCACCGAGCGCCTAACCAGCACTAAGCGCGATGACAAGGCTCAGTCGGCTCTGCTACTTGAGAAGATTGTTGCCGAGATGAAGTCGCGAATCTCTGCTCGCACTCACAAGGAAACACAGCGACGCAAGAATGCACTTGAGTCTTCGTCACTTCCAACCAAGTTGGTCGACTGTCGAACCGGTGAAACCGAGATATCCGAGTTGTTCATCGTGGAGGGTGATTCGGCTCTCGGAACCGCCAAACTAGCTCGCAATAGTGAGTACCAGGCACTCCTGCCGATTCGAGGAAAGATTCTGAACGTTCAGAAGGCCTCGGTTTCCGACATGCTTTCCAACACCGAATGTGCATCAATCATTCAGGTGATCGGTGCGGGCTCGGGAAGAAGCTTTGAACTGGATGTTGCTCGCTATGGAAAAGTTATCTTGATGAGCGACGCGGATGTTGATGGTGCTCACATTCGCACACTCTTACTAACTCTGTTCTTCCGCTACATGAGGCCTCTAGTTGAGGCTGGGCGCGTGTTTGCTGCGGTTCCGCCGCTCCACCGAGTTGTAGTGATAAACGCTGGTTCTAAGGCGAATGAGACTCTTTACACCTACTCGCAGGCTGAACTTGAAGCGGTTCTGGCAAAACTAGCCGCTCAGGGCAAGCGATACCAAGAACCGATTCAGCGCTATAAGGGTCTCGGCGAGATGGATGCCGACCAGTTGGCCGAAACCACGATGGACCGAGACGCTCGCACGCTTCGAAGAGTTCGCGTTGAAGATGCAGCCGCTGCAGAGCGCGTATTTGAGCTTTTGATGGGCAACGACGTTGCGCCTAGACGCGACTTCATCATCGATTCGGCTGACAGTTTCGACACCGAAAAGATCGACGCTTAGTTACTTATCTTTTACCAACGCTGCTAATTGCGATATCGAGCGTGACTCCGCTGGCATCTCGTTTGGCAAGTTCAATGGCGAGAATATCGATTGGCTTGCCGTCGGTGCTGGCTCCAAGTGCTTCTAACGGAGCAACTGCTGCGAAGTAGAGGTGGTCTTCGTTGCGAATGAACTTGTGTGCTCGAACTCCACCTGTTGCACGACCCTTGGCAGGGAACTCGCTCAGCATAGAACGCTTTAGGCTTCCGCCATCAATGCCAGCCAAAGTGCTCTCCGACTTGGCCGCGGTGATTACCTGGGTCTCATCTACTTTTGTGACTGCTCCGAAACTTATGACGCTAGAGTCATCGGACAGGTTGATTCCCGTGATTCCAGCTGCGGCTCGGCCGGTGGCACGAACACCAGCGGCGTCGAAACGCAATAGCTGGGCATCAGAAGTGATCATTACGTATTCAACCGCGTCGGTTGCTAGGTCGGCGCCGATTATGCGATCGCCTTCTTTTAGTGTGATGACTTCAAACTCTTCTTTGTTCGGCCAATCGGCGGCTACGCGCTTGATAACGCCTTGAGCGGTGGCCAAGGCAATCTCGGAGTTCGATGACAGGTCGAATACTCCGATCAATTTCTCCTCACCCTTTAGACCTAAGAATTCTGATGCGGTGACGGCAGCGGCTGGATCGAAGGTGTCGCCAACCGGAGGGATATCGCCGGCGTGAATTCGTAGCATGCGTCCAGTGCTGGTTAGGAAGCCGATGTCGGTTCTTGTGCTGGTTTCGATGTGGT
>JBJOJC010000147.1:0-3514 GCA_046046825.1 Actinomycetota bacterium
CCAACTTTCTTCAACCCGTGCGAAAGCGCGTACTCTTCGGTACTCATTTGCTCTCCACTCTGGTCGGTTGGTTCTTCAAGAAGTTTAGTTGTTACTTATTTTGGGCAATGATTTTTGCCACGTCAGCCTGGATTTTTGGATAGTCAGGATTTCCAGGGTGATAGCCCTTTTCCGGAACCAAATCGAGCACTTTGAAGCCGCGCTTTTTGGTCTTGTTTGCCAAATCAAGATAGGTCGGCAACATGTCTTTCGGAATGTCGGTCTTGATGAGCGACTTTCCAGCCGCAGCAACTTCCTGGAAGCGCGTGAAGATAACCGTTGGGCTAACTTGCTTCAAGATTGCTGCTTGCACTTCTTTCTGTCGACGCATGCGGTCGAAGTCGGAGGTGGTGTGGCGCGAACGCGCGTACCAAAGTGCCGTGTAACCGTTCATGTGCTGGTTGTCGCCGGCTTCGATCCAGGCTCTGGCATCGGAACCGTCATCGAGCTGGCCGCCGATTGGAAGGCGTTGTTTCACGTCGATGGTCACTCCACCGAGGGCATCGACCAGCTTGGTTACGGCATGCATTTCGACCATGACGTAACTCGTTATCTTGAGTCCGGTCACACCTTCAACGGCGTCTTTGGTAGCTTCTACACCTGCGGTCGAACCCTGCTTCTCGGCATCAGGGTAAAGGTCTTGGTGGCTGTCCATCACGTTTTTGTAGATCGCGTTGATGAGACATTCGTTTAAGCAGTTCCAGCCGTTTGGATAAACCTTCCAAAGGGGCGAATCAGCGCTGAACGGCACTTTTTCCAGTCCGCGAGGAATTCCGATCACAGCTACCTTGCCGGTTGCAGCGCTCACGCTAAAAACCGAAATGCTGTCGGGACGAACGCCAAAACGGTCGGAGCCGGCGTCGGAGCCCATCACCAGGATGTTGTAACGGCCGTCGACCGGCTGTGTGCTGCCACCCTGGTTGAAGATCGAGCCAATCGCCGAAGCGCTGGCGGTTGAAACGTTTCCGGCATAGACAATCGAACTGGTTCCAAAAATACCGACAGCCAGAAACGACCCGAGTAGATACCAGCGAGATCGACCAACGATTCGACCCAGTTGCGACAAACGAAGTGCGTCGAGCATTACCAGCGCGAAGATCGCTGCGAAGAACCAGAGATACCAGCCAAGGATCGCGGTGATAAATGGCACTGTTACTAGACCAACCAGCCAGTTTTTATTGATCAGAAAAATGATGGTTCCGAGGATTAGTAGCCCTAGGTTCGCGAGCGAGAATCGCATTGCGAAGCGTCCTAGTTTGCGGTTTCCGCCGAGAAGCTGTGCGGTCCCCGGAAAGAGTGTTCCGAGAATCAAAAGCCACCAGGCGCGTTTGCGTAACTGGTTACTGTCGGCTCGTTCTAGGTCGCGGAACGGGCTCCTGCGCTGACCTAAATTTGAGATTTTAGTTTCTCGTTCTTTTCGGCGACGGCAGTTTTAAGTGCGTCGGTGAATGCCTGAAGTTTCACCGAAAGTTGTTCGTCGAACGAACCGAGAATACGTGCGGCCAAAATTCCGGCGTTGCGTGCACCACCAATTGAAACCGTGGCCACTGGAATCCCCGCAGGCATTTGAACAATTGAGAGAAGCGAGTCGAGGCCATCAAGTTTGGCAAGTGGAACTGGAACTCCGACCACCGGCAGTGTGGTGACCGAGGCGAGCATGCCAGGAAGGTGCGCTGCACCACCGGCTCCGGCGATGATTACCTTAATGCCGCGGCCGGCTGCAGCTTTACCCCACTCGATCATGCGTTCTGGGGTTCGATGAGCCGAGAGGACTTCAACCTCGAAACCGATGCCGAATTCTTTAAGTGCTTCAACGGCGTCGGACATTACGGTCCAGTCGGAATCAGATCCCATAACTACGCCAACAAGAGGTGTGCTCATGGGACTAATTTTAGGCGGGGCTTTGCCTCTAGCCCTTTAGGCACACGCTAGCGGCGGCCTTGGCGTCAGCCAACACGGCATCCGCATCGGCTCCGACAACAGTGACGTGTCCCATCTTGCGACCCTTGCGAGCCGACTTACCGTAGGTGTGAAACTTCGCGCTCGGGTGGGCGGCTAGCGCGCGTGGATACGAGGAAACGAAATCATTCAAGTCATCAACACCCAGGAGATTGATCATCACGCTGTGGGGTGCGGTGGCTTCGGTGGAACCGAGCGGAAGGTCGAGCACGGCACGAAGGTGCTGTTCAAACTGGCTGGTGGTCGATCCCTCAATACTGAAGTGCCCCGAGTTGTGGGGGCGCATGGCTAACTCGTTGATAAAAAGTTGGCCGTCGGCGGTTTCAAACATTTCCACCGCAAGCACTCCGGTCACGCCAAGGCCGTCGGCTACGGTTTTTGCAATTTGAGCGGCCACCTCCAAAGTTTCATCCTTGGCGCCGGGAGCAGGAGCGAGCACCTCCGAGCAAACACCATCGAGCTGCACGGTTTGCACAAGCGGCCAAGCCTTTAGTTCACCGCTCGGTCGGCGAGCCACAAGCTGAGCCAGCTCGCGCACAAACGGAACTTTCTGCTCGGCCAATAGTGAACCACCGAAGTCATTGATGTTGGTCAGCCAATCCTGCGCGTCGGTTGCGGAACGAACCACGGCAACCCCTTTGCCGTCATAGCCGCCAATTGGGGTTTTGAGAATTGCGACTCCGCCATTCTGGGCAATAAATTCGTCGAGCTCAGCCGCGGTTTTGATTTCCGCCCACGCCGGCATCGGTAATCCAAGTTCGCTTAAACGCTCACGCATGTGCAGCTTGTTTTGAGCGAAACGCAGCGCCTTCGGTGAAGGTTGAATCGAAACCCCTTCGGCCTCCAAGGTTTCCAAAACGCTGAGCGGCACGTGTTCGTGGTCGAAGGTAATCACATCGACGGTTTTGGCAAACTCTCGCACCTGATCTACCTGGGTGTAGTCGCCAACCTGAGTGGTTGCTAGCTCCGCCGAAGAGCCGGTGCTTTCCGAAAATACTTTGAGGTCGATTCCTAGTGCAATCGCCGGTGGTGTCATCATTCGGGCCAGCTGCCCACCGCCAATAACGCCTACTCGAAAAGTCATGACCCTATTTTCCCATGAAGTAAAGCAACCAGTTCCGCCACGATCGCTTTCTGGTTAGCGTAGCCGCGCAAGAAAAGCTCTGAGTCATCTTTGGTGGTGATTACGATTCCTCGCATCGTCGACTGATTTATCGCGGCGATTTCCGTCCAAGCGATTTCTTTTCTCCTAGATGAGCCAAAACCTCGAGACACAAACAATCCCGACGACTTCACATCGACAAAAGTTGCCGCGAATTTCAGCGACGGGATCAGCCACAGGACCAGTGCCGTCACCGCGGCAGACGCCCAGATCGTGTAGCGCAGCCAGTCGGTCAGTTCGTAGACCGAAAAGAAACTGGTGACTCCGCTGATCAACGCCAACCAGATAAAAGGAAAGGTTAGGCGTGACAACCGAGGACGGAGGCGTGCGTAATGGTTCACGATTTAATTGTGT